>NZ_JBLJBV010000020.1:0-14008 GCF_047638075.1 Phaeovulum sp. | reverse complement strand
CTGCCGAGAACAGTCAAGCTGCATAAGCTGCGGTATCAATGGTACGGTTACGCTTTTCCATCCGGCGCAGCGCTTTCAAGATCGCGCCAATCTCGTGCCGGGCCAGCCGCGAGCGGGCTGACAGGGAAAATTGCCGTTCCACATCCTCAGAGCTGAACAACAAGACGCAATTGGCGGGATCGCGATCCCTGCCTGCACGGCCTGCCTCTTGCAGGTAATTCTCCAGCGACCCCGGAATATCGCCATGCACCACCAGTCGGATATCCGGCTTGTCGATGCCCATTCCAAACGCGTTGGTCGCGGCAATCACCCACAACTGGCCGGTACGGAACGCCTCCTGCACATCGCGCTTGCGGTCGGGCGGAAGTCCGGCATGGAAGAAATCCGCCGCAAGCCCCTGCCCTTTCAGGAACTCCGCCACCTTTTCCGTCGCACTGCGTGTCGCACAATAGACCACGGCCCCCGAGGCGCCTTCGGCCGGCAGGTTCGCCTCAATTGCTGCCAGGATGTCGGTCAGCTTGGTCGCCTTTTGGGTGGGCAGCACCGCGAAAGACAGGTTCGTGCGGACCGCGCCGCCATCCAGCAGCATCAGCTCCACCTCTAGGCGGCTCTGGAAATGGTCACGGATGTCGCGCACCACCTCCGGCTTGGCGGTGGCGGTCAGGCACAACACTGGCGCTGGGTTGTCGCCTGAGAGTTCCTTGATGAACCTGCTGACGTAGCGGTAATCAGGCCGAAAATCGTGCCCCCATTTCGAGATGCAATGTGCCTCGTCCAGCACCCACAGCCCGACCTCGCGTTGTTGCAGAACGGTGCGGATCCCCGGTGAGCGCAACTGTTCAGGCGAGATCAGCAGCATTGCCGCATCGCCCATCCGGACCTTCTCCAGCGCGTCATGGCGTTCGGGCAGCGACAGCATGCCGTTCACCGTGACCGCCGCCGATATCCCGGCCCGCGCCAACCCCTGCACCTGATCGGCCATCAGCGCGACCAGCGGCGATATCACCACCGTCAGCGCCCCGGTCTTGTCGAACCGCGAAAGCGCGGGGATCTGGTAGCAGACCGATTTGCCTGTGCCTGTGGGCAGGATGCCCAGCACGGACTTACCCGCCATCGCCTCTGCCATGATGCGCTCCTGCAGGGGGCGGCCCATGTCATCTACCGGCTGAGAGCGGAAGGACGGAAAGCCGAACCAGCGCTCGAGTGCGGCGTTGGGGTTATTCTTTTCGGCGCACCAACCGCAGTCGGGGTCGCCGCAATTGGTGTCGCGCAGATGCCGCACGATCCGACCGGCCTGCGGGAACTGCAGCCGCACCCAGGGCGGCATGACCGAGTCCCCACCCGCCACCGAAATCCACGACAGCGCATAGGCCATCGGCCAGCCGTTGCGCGGATCAGTCAATCGGCCCAGCGTCTGCTCCAGCCGATGGTTGCAGGCGCACCCGTCAAGCAGACGACGGATGGCGGCATGGGCAACGGCCTCACCGGGCGCTGCGCCACGCAAGGATTGGAATAGCGCTTCGAACCCGGTCGCCGCTTCGTCCCGCGTCGTCAGATGGTGATAGGCCAACAGGGCATCCGGCGCCCCCTGCCCCAGCCCGGTGAAGGCCGTGATCTGATCGGCCAGCACCTGCAACGCCAGCCGCGCATCCTGTTTGGGGTCATTCACATGTCCGACCTGCAACCGCCCATCCTGATAATGCTTGACCAAGTGGTGGTAAGGATTGCGCGGAAAGGCCAATGGGTTCAGCCACAACGTGTCAATTGGTGCCGCCCCCCAACCCCGCCAGCCGCGCCCGATTGGCCACCAGATGCGGCAAATCATGGCGCAGGATGTTATGGCCCACCAAATGCGCGGCTCCGTCACAAAATGCCTCCAGCCGGTCAAGCGCAGCTTCAAGCGCGGCCCCTTTGTGAACCACGAATTGCTCATCCCGCACCGCCGCAAAAGCAAACAACCGCGCTGACTTGGGATCGACCTCCAGATCAAGCGAGACGCAGCGCGACAGGAAAAGGGCGGGGTCAAAGGTCAAACGTCAGTCATCCGAATTCCAAAGGCCAAGAGCGGCATCCAAGCCATTGATAACCCTATCGCGAGGATTCGAAAGCTGAAGATTTTGCCACAAGACTGCAAACCGTGAACTAGGGGTATTGCAAAAGTGACCGGGTAAAGTGCTGATCCAATCGACGGCCCCCGATATGGCTTGACCCAGTTTCTTCGGTCAACGAAGCCCTCGTGCGCCAGCTTCATCGTCGCGAGTTCATGGTTGCGGCCGAGAATGTTGTTTTGATCGGTGGACCAGAAACGGGGAAAAGCCAAACTGCGACCGCCAGCGGCAGCCAGGCCATTAGGCATCACCGCAAACGCGTGCGCTTATTCTTGACGGTCGAACCGGTCAATGCGCTGGATCAGGAAAAGGCCCATAACAAGGCTGGGGAAATAACAGAGATGTTGGTGAAAACTAATCTCTTGGTGTTGGGCGAATTGGGATACCTGCCGTTCAGCGTCTTTGGCGGTGCCATGCTGTTCCACCTTCTCGGAAAACTTTATGAACGCACCAGCGTCATCATCACCATAAATCTGAGATCCAGCAAATGGGCTTCGGTATTCGACGACGCAAAAATGAACGCCGCGTTACTCTATCGCCTCACCCATCTATACCAAATTTTGGAGACCGCAACGACAGCTACCGCTTCGAAGCAAGCTCCAAAACAGCGAAGAAGAAACGGAAGGAGACAACAGCATTGACCACATCATAACGCTGCAAACATATTGACTGGGCGGGTCAGCGCTCAGTGACAATTCACGGCTGAGGCTAAATAGCTTCGCAATCACAGCGCAAGTAGCAACATTTGGCGCCCATTACTGGCGTTCACCCAGCGCGCGATCCAGGTGGGTGTATCCGCCATCGACAAAAACCCATTGCCCGGTTGTGTGCGCCGCACGCTCGGACAACAAAAACACGGTTTGGTCGGCCAATTCGGCAGGACTGGTCATCCGGTGTTCCAGAGGGATTCGGCGCGTGATTTCAGCTAGCTGTGCCGCCGGGTCGTCAAAAGTCTGGATCCAGCGCGCGTAGAGCGGCGTCATGCTTTCTGCCGGTATGACAGCATTCACCCGCACGCCATCCTTGGCAAACGCCGCCGCCCATTCGCGGGTCAAGGCTAGTTGCGCGCCCTTGGCTGCGGCATAGGCCGAGGTGTTGCCTTGTCCCGTCACCGCTGTTTTTGACGAGATGTTGACGATTGCACCTTTACTGGCCCGCAGATGCGGCGCGCAGAGATGCGCCATCGTGTAATAATGCGTCAGGTTCCGTTCAATCGAGGCGCGAAACGCCTCTGGCCCGGCCTCCAGCCCAACGCTGTCATTGGCACCTGCGTTATTGACCAAGCCATCAATTCGACCAAACGCGGCCATGACCTGATCCACGGCGGCACGGCATTGCGCGTCATCGGTCAGCTCCGTCACAATCGCTATGGCCCGCGGGCTTTTGCCGGTCAGTTCCGCCATAAACCCCGCTTCCGGCGCGCGGCGGGTCAGCACCACCGGCACCGCCCCCTCCGCCGCGAGTGAAGCAGAGATGGCGGCGCCAATCCCTGACGCGCCGCCGGTGACAAGAACCACCTTATCCTTTAACCCCAGATCCATCTACCCGCGCCCCTTGAATTCATATTCCTTTAAGGATGCGGGCTTCATTTCAATGGAAAACCCGGGCAGGGTCGGTGGCATATAGGCGGCGTTCTGGATGTTGCAGGGGTCAATGAAATGCTCATGCAGGTGATCCACAAATTCAATCACGCGGCCTTCGCAGGTGCCTGCGATGCACAGATAGTCGATCATTGACATGTGCTGCACATATTCGCACAGGCCCACGCCCCCCGCATGAGGACAGACCTTGAGGTCATATTTCGCAGCCATCAGCATGACGGCCAGCACCTCATTCAAGCCCCCCATCCGGCAACTGTCGATCTGCACGATGTCAATCGCGCCGCGCATGATAAGCTGTTTGAAGATGATCCGGTTTTGGCACATCTCTCCGGTTGCCACCTGCACCGGCGCCACGGCCTCACGGATTTTGCGGTGACCCTCGATGTCATCCGGGCTTGTCGGTTCTTCGATGAACCATGGCTTCACAAAGGCCAATTGCTTGACCCAGTCAATGGCCTGATCGACCTCCCAAACCTGATTGGCGTCGATCATCAGGTTGACATCGGGGCCGCATTCATCGCGCGCGATGGTCAGGCGGCGAATGTCATCGTCCAGATCACGGCCAACTTTCATCTTGATATAGTTGAAGCCGGCATCCACCGCCTCGCGGCACAGACGGCGCAGCTTGGCGTCATCATAGCCCAGCCAACCGGCGGATGTTGTGTAGCAGGGATAGCCTTCGCGCTTGAGCGTGGCGATGCGCTCCGCCTTGCCGACGGCCTGTTTGGTCAGAAACTCCAGCGCCCATTCCGGCGTGATGCAATCGGTCAGATAGCGGAAATCAATGCAGCGGACCAATTCTTCTGGCGTCATTTCGGCCACCAATTGCCAGACCGGTTTGCCCGCCTCTTTGGCCCATAAGTCCCAAGCCGCATTAACCACAGCACCCGTCGCCAGATGGATCGCGCCCTTGTCCGGCCCGATCCAGCGCAACTGGCTGTCAGAGGTGATATGACGCCAGAACCGACCCATATCTGCAGCGATCCATTCGGTATCAAGGCCGACAATCAGCGGGCGCAGGGCCGCAATTGCCGCCGTGCAAATCTCATTCCCGCGCCCGATGGTAAAGGTCAGCCCGTGGCCTTGATGGCCGCCATCGGTTTCCAATATGACATAAGCGGCCGAATAATCGGGATCGGGGTTCATCGCATCCGAGCCGTCCAGCGATTTTGAGGTCGGGAAGCGAACGTCGATGGTCCGAAGGTTGGTGATTTTGCTCATTTCAGCGCCCCTAGAACATGCTGCGTTTGCTCGCCAAGCCGCTCAATCCCAAGGCGCATGACTTCGCCGCCTTTCAGATAGACCGGGGGTTTTTGTCCCAAACCCACGCCGGGAGGTGTACCGGTCGAGATAATATCCCCCGGTTGCAGTGACATGAACCGCGAGCAATAGGCAATCAGGAACGGCACCTTGTAGACCATCGTGGACGTCGAGCCGTTCTGATAACGCTTGCCATCGACATCGCACCACATTTTCAGATTGTCATAATCGCCCACCTCATCAGGGGTTACCAGCCAAGGGCCGGTCGGGCCGAAGGTATCGCAGCCCTTGCCCTTGTCCCATGTGCCCTGACGCTCAATCTGGAACTCGCGTTCAGAGATGTCATTGACAAGACAAAACCCGGCGACATGCGACATCGCGTCGGCCTCAGAGATATAAGCGCCGCCCTTGCCGATCACCACGCCCAGCTCCACCTCCCAATCGGTTTTCACCGAATTGCGGGGGATTTGGACGTTGTCATCGGGGCCGACGATTGCCGAAGTCCATTTGTTGAAAATTACCGGCTCCGGCGGGATGGTCGCGCCAGTTTCAGCCGCATGATCGGCGTAGTTCAAACCGATGCAGATGAATTTTCCGACCCCGGCCACGCAAGCGCCAAGACGCAGATCTTTTTGTGGCACACCTTTCACAAGCGGCAGTTTGCTGACGTCCAGCGCGGCAATCTGCGCCAGTTTCTCAGGTGCAAGGGCCGCACCCGCCAAATCCGGCATATGCGCGCTAAGATCGCGAACATTGCCATCATTGTCCAACAATCCGGGCTTTTCCTGCCCTACCGGGCCATAGCGCAAAAATTTCATCGGTGCCTCCTGCATCGTGTGACGGTTGGGGGTCTGGCCCAGGGGGCCAGACCCGTGTTTTCAGGCTTAGTCGTAAAGGACCGCTGCGATTTCCGGGGAATCGATGTTGGTCGCATCATAGTAGTAAAAGCCGGTGTCGATTTTCGCAGGCACCGCTTCTCCCTTCGCAGCCATGACGGCAGCTTTCACCGTCTCGTACCCAATGCCCACCGGGTTTTGGGTGATCGCGCCCGCCATCAGCCCTGAACGAATGGCGTCGGTCTGTGCCTTGCCACTGTCGTAACCGATGATGACGATCCCGGTTGCGCCGCTTTCTTTCACACCATTGACCACACCAATGGCAGAGCCCTCGTTGGTGCCAAACATCCCCTTCAGGTCTGGGTTGGCGGTCAGGATCGACTTGGCAATCTCGGTCGATTGCAGCTGGTCGCCCGCACCATACTGAACCGAGACAACTTCGATATTCGGATAGGCTTCGGCCATCCGGTTCAGGAAACCATCGCGACGATCAACGCCGGTGCTGCTGGTCTGGTCATGCGCGATTACGGCAACTTTGCCAGCGCCACCGATAAACTCTGCCATCTTGTCGGCAGCAAGGGCTGCGGCTGCTACGTTATCCGTGGCAGCGGTAGTCACCGGGATATCGCTGTCTACACCACTGTCGAAAGCCACGATGGGAATGCCCGCTTCCTGCGCTTTGCGCAGCAACGGGATGGCAGCCTGGCTGTCAAGTGCGGCAAAACCGATCGCGGCGGGATTTTTGGCAAGGGCTGCGGCCAGCATGTCGATCTGACGATCAACCTGCGCCTCGCTATCGGGCCCTTCAAATGTCACGTCGACATTGAATTCCACTGCGGCCTTGTCTGCGCCTGCCTTCACGGCCTGCCAAAACTGGTGCTGAAACCCTTTTGAGATCAGCGGGATATACATTTTATCCTGTGCCTGGGCGACGCTTGCGCCAAAGAGCAGGGCTGCGGCACTCAGGGTTCCCAAAAGGGTGCGTCTGTTCAACATCGTTATTCCTCCATTGGATGCAGTGTTGTGGTAGGGCAAAGGCGAATCCCGCCTGTGCTGGTTTTAATCACGCGGCCTTCTTGCGCCGGACCTGATCGGCATAAACCGCCAAGATGATGATGGCGCCGGTCACAACCGTCTGCCATTCCTGCGCCACAGAAAGGATACGCAGACCATTCGTCAGCACCGCCATAATCAGCGCGCCGATCAGTGTTCCCAGAATGGTGCCGCGACCACCCGAAAGCGATGTGCCGCCAATGACCACGGCTGCGATTGCCTCCAGCTCATACCCCAGCCCAAGTGCTGGCTGCGCAGAGTTGAGGCGGGAGGCGATCAGCAAGCCGCCAATCCCGACAATTGCACCCGATAGCGTGTAAATCGCGATTTTCCACCAATCCGTATTCACCCCGGAAAGGCGCACGGATTCCTCATTGCTGCCCAGCGCAAAGCAGTAGCGGCCAAGGACAGTGCGGCTTAGGATATAGGATGCGGCACCGGCTACCAAGAACAGGATCAGCACCCCATTCGGGATGGGCAGCGACGGGATGACAGCACCAATCACAGAGCCAAGCGAAATCTGGTCAAAGCCGGGCGTGTTGTTGAAATAGATCGGCCGCGTGCCGGAAATCACAAGGCTAAGCCCCTTGAGGATCAGCATCATGCCCAGCGTGGCAATGAATGGCGGGATTTTCATCTTGGCAACGAAAGTGCCGGAGCAAAGGCCACAGAATGCGCCCGTGCCAAGCGCGGTCAAAACCCCGAGAGGAAGCGGCAGGCCCAAATTGGTCAATACGGCCCCGGTCATTACCGCAGTAAAGGTCATCAACGTGCCGATTGAAAGGTCAATCCCGCCTGTGATGATAACCAGCGTGGTCGCCACTGCCAGCACGCCATTAACGGACGTCGCCTGCAAAATCGCGATGATATTCGTCGTTTGCATAAAATTCGGAGATGCCAGCGTAAACCCCAAAAGCAGGATCAACAAGCTGGCAAAGGCGAGCAGTTTTTGATGCGCCCCACTTGCCGCGAGCTTCGCAAATACGCCTTGCCGGGCGTCTGGATTGGCTGAAGTCATTGGACGGCTCCTTCTTTGCCCGACGTTTCACGCATGGTTTTTGTTGCCAAATTCATGATGCTCTCCTGTGTCGCCTCTGCGCGGTCAAGGATCCCCGTCAAGCGGCCTTCGCACATCACGGCGATCCGATGGCTTAGCCGCAGCACTTCGGGCAATTCCGACGAAATCACGATAATCGCGCGGCCCTGTTCAGCCAGATCGACCAGAAGATTGTAGATTTCCGCCTTGGCCCCAACGTCGATACCGCGTGTCGGCTCATCAAAGATCAAAACATCGCAATCGCGCAGCAACCATTTGGCGATGACCACCTTTTGCTGGTTGCCTCCCGACAAAAGCCGCACTTCTTGCCTGTCGGACGGTGTGCGAATGCCAAGCTGCTTGATATAACCCTGCGCCGTCTTGGCCATTGCGGCCTCATCCAAGACACCAAGGCGCGAGGAAAACTGCCCTAGATTTGTCATTGCCACATTGGCGCGCACGTCCATGCTGGTGGCCAGGCCGTAATGTTTGCGGTCCTCGGACAGATACCCGATTCCGGCGGCGACCGCATCAGACGGGCTTTTGATATTAACCTCTTGGCCATGCAAATAGATCGCCCCGCTGTCGCGCGGATCAGCGCCAAATATGGCACGGGCAACTTCGGTCCGCCCTGCGCCCATCAAACCGGCAAAGCCAAGAATTTCGCCCTTTTTCACCGTAAAGGACACGTTCTTGATGGCACGCCCGCGGTTTAGCCCTTTCACCTCCAGCGCAACCTCGGCGCGGCTGATATCAGGAAGTGCATGCACGCCATCCCCCAAGGAACGCCCGACCATCATCGAGATAATCTCACTTATCGGGGTATAGGTTGCATCCACCGTGCCAACGGTTTCGCCATCGCGCATCACCGTCACACGGTCAGCGATTTGTTTTAACTCATCCATTTTGTGGCTGATGTAGATGATGCCAACCCCTTCACTGCGCAGCTTGCGGATGATGGTGAAAAGGTCGGCAATCTCCACATCATTCAATGCTGCCGTCGGTTCATCCATCACCAGAATATGGCTGCGATAGCTTAGCGCCTTGGCGATCTCCACCATCTGCTGTTTGGCGATTGTCATCTGGTGGATCGGCGTGCGCGGGTCCAGTTTCAGGTTCATCTGCGCAAAAATCTCGGCGGTCTGGGCGTTTAGCGCAGCCTCATCCAAGCGTCCAAAGGCTTTGCGTGGCTCGCGCCCGATAAAGATATTTTGCGCCGCCGTCAGATCGTTCATCAAGCTCAATTCCTGATGGATGATCCCGACCCCGGCATTTTGTGCCGCCCGCGGGCCGTCAAAATCGACCGGTTTGCCATCGACTTCAACTGTGCCACCATCACGGCTGTAAACGCCCGAGAGGATCTTCATCAGGGTGGACTTGCCCGCGCCGTTTTCCCCCATCAACGCATGAACTTCGCCCGCCTGCAAATCGAACCGAACGTTCTTGAGCGCGTGAACACCGGGGAAGCGTTTCTCGATACCTTCCATGGAAACCAGGGTCTTCATGTCGTGACCTCCAATTCATAAAATCGGCGCGCTGTGCCCGCGTAAATCTGGGACAATCCGTCCGTGTCTACTTCGGCTAGCAGTTCCTCAGTCAAACGCCGCCAAGCATCATAGTCGGCGGCAAGATTCACAACGGGCCAATCGGACCCCCACATCAGTCGCGCTGGTCCAAACCAGTCCAACAGGTCTGCCACGATGGGCATCAGGTGTTCGCGCGCATTCGCTCGTTGCTCAGGCGCAAGCTCGGTCAACAGGCCGGAAAGTTTGCAACAGGCATTCGTACCTTGCGCCAATCGCCTCATTCCGTCACGCCATAATCCATGACGAGGGTCGGAAGCGCCTGCGCCAAGTGCAGGCTTTGCCGCGTGGTCGATGACAATCGGCAAATCCGGGTTCGCGGTGGCAAAGCGGTGCAATGCCTGCAAATGCTGTGGCAAAACCAGCGCGTCAAAGGTCAGTCGATACTCAACCAGTGCCGCGATCGCATCGGGCCGGGGCTGCGTCGTGATCCAGTCCACATTGGCAATATCCTGCAACATCGGGCGCACGCCCTTGAAACGAGGATCAGTGGCCAGCTCTGACAGGATTTTCGGCGCATCTTCGCCGCTAAGATCAACCCAACCAACCACCGCGGCGATATCCCTATGCCGCGTGGCGAGGTTCAGCAGAAAAACGCTTTCCGCGACCGTTGGCGCGGCCTGCACCACGACCCGCTTGGTGTTCTCACTGCGGCCATCGGCTGCCACAAGATCACCAAAACCGAAATCCCGCGCGATGGGCTTCAATGCAGGATTTTGCGGATCAAGCCAGCCGTAATCGCCCCGCGACAAAGTCCACAGGTGGCAATGCGCATCGACCTGACAGGACATCAGATCGTGACTCCCCCATCCACCAGGAATGCCTGCCCCGTGACAAAGCTGCTCGCGTCCGACAAAAGATAGATGATCATCGGCGTCAGATCATCAACGGTTGCAAGACGGCCCATTGGCTGGCGCGCGATAAAATCCTTTTCCGCCTGGACCGGGTCGGCGGCGCTGGCAATCCGGCCCCGCAAGGACGGGGTATCAACCGTTCCGGGGCACAGGGAATTGCACCGAATACCCTGCGCCACAAAATCCGCAGCAATGGATTTGGTCAGCCCAATGACAGCGGCCTTGGTGGTTCCGTAAGCCGCACGATTTGGGAAACCTTTGATCGAGGACGCCATCGACGCCATATTCAGGATCGGTGACGAGCCGGTTACCTTCGCCCGCTCAATCATGCCCGGCAAAAACGCGCGGCACATGCGCAGCATCGACGTGACGTTCACATTGACACTCAAGGCCCAGTCATCATCGGACACATCCAGTACGGTGCCGTTGTGAACAATCCCGGCGCAGTTGAACAACCCGTCGATGGGGCCAACCTGCGCCGCCAGATCAATGATCGCCTGCGCGTCACACACGTCCAAACGCTGTGTCAAGATTTCAGGATGTGCCGCGGTCAGGGAGGTGAGCGCCTCAACATTAACATCGGTTGCGATGACTTTTGCGCCGAGTGCCGCACAGGCCACGGCACTTGCGCGCCCCATTCCCTGCCCCGCAGCGGTGATAAGGATTGTTTTGCCCCGCATCGTCGATTCCTCCCAAAATCTTTCTATTCATATGTAAACTTATTATTCACATGCAGTCAAGCTTTTCTATCGGGGCTTGATTCCAACACGGATATCGTCCAACTCAAACGAAAAACGGCGTGCGGGGGTATTATGGAAACGGATAAGACAGAGCAGCGGTATCGCGCGCCCGCCCTTGATCGCGGACTTGATATCCTTGAGCTTCTCGCGATCCATCCCGGCGGATTGACGCGATCAGAAATCATGAAGGAAATGGGCAAAAGCCCCAGCGAGATTTACCGGATGCTGGAGCGTCTTGTCGCGCGCAACTACGTCAGCCGCTCGCTTGAGGGTGACCGCTACGCCTTGACAATGAAGCTTTTTCACCTTGCCGCCTCATACCCACCTCTGCGCCGCCTGGTGATGAACGCCCAACCCCTGATGGACGAATTTACAAGAGAAACCATGCAATCGGTCCATCTTGTCGTCGCAGATATGGGGCAAGCGCATGTCGTGGCCCAGGCCTCCAGCCGCTCTGCCTGGGAATTTCGGCTTCGGGTCGGGGCGATGCTTGATATGCTGCACACCAGTTCAGGCCAGACCTTCCTTGCCTTTCAAGACAAGGATAGCGTTGCACAAATATTGAAAGCTGCACCTGACGCGCCGGAAAGCCTATCTGCAGCGATGATGAAAGAGTTTGCAGTAATTCGGAAGAACGGCTACCGCCTCAGCGCAAGTCAGCAGCTTGTTGGCGTCACTGATATTTCCGCCCCAGTTCGCTCCGCGAACGGTGCCACGGTCGCGGTTCTCACCTGCCCATTCCTCCCACGGGTTGAAGCGCCCCCCGAAGACGCGCAGATTGTTGACCTCCAAGGCGCGCTTGATCTGTTGCTGAAAACGGCGGAACGCATTTCCAAGACATAAGCGAAAACGCCACTAAAAGGCATACCGGACAGCAACTTGGCCTTAAACCACGCCTTTACGGATGATGAAGTTTCCATAGTGCCGCGTCTCGGTTGTCTTGATAACCGCGAAGGCATTCGTGGCCGATGAATAAAAAGCAAAGCGTTCGATCAGAGTAATTTCAACGCCTTCCGCCCTGAATAACGGTGCTGCCAGTTGCACGACCTCCGGGATATCATCGGGCCGCCCAACGACTTGCATCCCCAAAACGGGCGGCTCTTCCGGGTTGAAGGTATCAATCGGAAAAACCGTAAGAATGGCGCTCACTGCCGCGATTGCATCAACCCCCATGATCAGGGGCGTATCAACGGCCAGCCCCTGCGCTGTCGATGACGCGGGGAAATTGCTGTCAACAATTGCAATTGCATCGCCATGCCCCATCGAGGCCAGAACATGCAGCAAATCGGGATGCAAAAGTGGGTGTATTCCTCGGAGCAAAGATAAGGTCCTTTAGTTGAGGATAAATGAAGCGGTCACAATAACAGGCCTACTCGCTCGCAGGTTCACGCTCAAGTAAGCAATTTTCGCCCAAGCGCTTTGGTGCGAAGGCCACCACGGCTGTGAATGGCCCGCTGATGGCGCGTCAGGTGTCAATCCACCCAGTCGCCCTCAAACCCCTTCGGGATCAGCAGGTTATGCCGCCCGAGGTTGTCAATTCCACGCTCTCCCACCAGCCCCATCGTGGTCAGCAGCTCTTTTTGGATCACCTCCAGCGCCTTTGTCACGCCCGCCTCGCCCATCGCGCCCAGACCATTGACATAAGCGCGCCCGATATAGGTGCCCCTGGCCCCCAAAGACAGCGCCTTCAACACGTCTTGCCCCGACCGGATACCGCTATCCATATGCACTTCGATCTGATCGCCCACCGCATCCAGTATGGCCGGTAGCGCCCGGATTGACGACAGCGCCCCGTCCAACTGCCGCCCGCCATGGTTGGACACGATGATCGCATCCGCCCCAACGGCCAGCGCCTTGCGGGCGTCGTCGGCATCCATGATGCCTTTCAAGATCACCTTGCCGCCCCACATTTCCTTGAACTTGGCAATCCGCGCCCAATCCAAGGACATATCAAACGCCTCTGCCGTCCATGTCGCAAGGTTCGTCGGGTCCGAAACCCCCTTGGCATGGCCCACGATATTGCCAAAGAACCGCCGCTTGGTTTGCAGCATCCCAAGGCCCCATTGCACCTTGGTCATCATATTGGCAATTGACGCGGGCGTCAGTTTCGGCGGCGTCGAAAGCCCGTTTTTCAGGTCCTTGTGCCGCTGCCCCAAGATCTGCAAATCCACGGTAATCACGATGGCCGAACATTTTGCCGCCCGCGCCCGTTCAAACAACCGTCGCATGAAATCATCATCCTTCAGGGTATAGACCTGAAACCAGAACGGTTTGGTCGTGTGTTCGGCCACATCCTCAATCGAGCAAATGCTCATGGTCGACAGCGTAAACGGCACGCCAAACTTTTCGGCCGCTTTTGCCGCCAAAATCTCTCCATCCGCGTGCTGCATCCCGGTCAAGCCAACGGGGGCCAGCGCGACCGGCATCGCCACCTTTTCGCCAATCATCCGGCCTTCGGTGCTACGCCCCGACATATCGACGGCAACCCTTTGGCGCAGTCGCAATTGCGCGAAATCAGATGAATTTTCCCGAAAGGTCTGTTCGGTATAGCTGCCGCTCTCTGCATAATCGTAAAACATCTTTGGCGTGCGGCGCTTGTGCAGGCGTTTCAGGTCATCAATGCAGGTGATCACGGGCATGGCAGTCTTCCCCTTTGGGTGATGCTTTTGCCTACCAACCCCGCACCGCCTGCGCAACTGCCTACGAAAAAGCGTGCGGCGCTAGTCATAATCAGCGCGCAGATTATGCCCAGCCTATCGTTGTTGGCTCTATCCGATAGCTTTACCCTCTTGATCGGCTCTGTTGCACAAATCGCGTGAGGGATTCATCTCGCGAATCCAGTGCGGTAGCTGGGCGGCATTAGCAGACCCACACCCCCGACCTTGTAAGCGGCGGTGCAAAAATAGACCACGGGAGCGGCGGGATGATCTCGCTGCG
>NZ_JBLJBV010000019.1:0-46761 GCF_047638075.1 Phaeovulum sp. | reverse complement strand
GATATGGTCGCCTAGTCGTTGAACAAATCACCCTCCGGTAAACCCGGGGCGGTTCTGTGCAATGGAGGTGAGGATGGGAACTCAGGGTCTGACCCCAGCTGTGCAGGACCGCGATGAGGCCAATCCCGGCGCCGAGATGCCGGGGATCGGCGGCGGACTTGAACAGGATGCCGTAGACGACCGTCTTGTTCTGGAAGGCTATCGCCGCGATCTCGGCGGGCAGTGTGAATACCACGTGGAAATAGGGAACCGGTAGCAGATCGTCCGTACGTGCCGCCAGCCAGTCGCGCGCGACCGCACCCTGGCACTTCGGGCAGTGCCGGTTGCGGCAGGAATTATAGGCGACATGAACCGTACCGCACGGCAACCCTCAACATGGCCGCCAAACGCGGACGTGCGGCACAGCTCGATTGCGGACATCACGCGGTGCTCCACCCGACCGAGATGGCCGTCGTGGGCCTGGACATAGGCAGGGCCATGGCGGCGGAAGATATCCGCCACATCCAGCGTGGGGCGCATGAAGCCGCCCTCAGCCGGGCGGCACCACCTCCAGGCTCAGGCGACCGAACGGGCTCTGCATCTTCGCGATCGTCGTCGTGGCAACCTGCGTGTAGCGGGCCGTGGTCGACAGACTATTATGCCCGAGTAGCACCTGGATGATGCGGATATCGACTCCGCTCTCCAGCAGATGGGTGGCGAAGCTGTGCCGGAGCGTGTGCACGCTGACCTTCTTGGTCAGACCTGCCGCCCTGGTCGCGGACCGGCAGGCGGAATGGAGTACCTGCACGTAGACCGACTTGTCGCCGCGCCCGGGGAACAGCCAGTTCGTCGGTCGCGCTAGGCGCCAGTAGGTCCGCAGGATAACAAGAAGCTGCGGCGAGAGCATGACGGTTCGGTCCTTGGCCCCCTTGCCGTGACGAACCTGGATCAGCATGCGATCGCTATTGATATCCGCGATCCTCAGGCTGACTGCTTCCGAGGCGCGCAACCCTGCGGCATAAGCAGCCGTCAGGGCCGTGCGCGCCTTCAGAGACGGCACCGCCTCGAGGAGACGCACGACCTCATCGGCGCTCAGGATCATCGGCAGCTTGCGGGGCGTGCGCGCATAGGCAATCCGTTCGGGGATCTCTGCCCGGTTCAGCGTCACGCTGTAGAAGAAGCGTAAGGCACAAACCGTCTGGTTTAGCGCCGGCCAGGAAATACCCTGCGATACCAGATAGACTTGGAAGGCGCGGATATCCTCCAGCCCCAGCCGATCCGGCGAACGGTCGTAATACCGGCTGAACTTCGTGACGGCATGGAGATAGAATCGCTGCGTGGTTGGCGACAGGTTACGAAGCGTCATGTCGTCGATCATACGGCGGCGCAGCGGGCTTACCGCTGGTGTGGCATCAGCCATGGGATGGTCTCCTGATAAAGGTTGGTCTTGAGCAACCAAACCTTCCCAGCAGAAGGCCATTCCCGCCAACCCCGACACCACTCCCGCGTCGGCGGGTTCGTTCAATCCCTTTTGTCAACACGCCCTAGTGGATTTGTTGATGAATTTGGGATGCCCGAACAATCTGCATGGGAAGCGCCATAGCAGGATGGCCATGGGGGTCATACTCGGGCACTGCACTGGCTAGCGCCATAAGCGCTTCGTTATCCGACCCTGTATTGATCGCGTAGCGCAGATTGCGCAATGCCGTTGCAATTTCCAATTCTGACAGGGCAGTCTCGCGTACGCAAATGATTTTGGGATGCGCTGTGACCCGTGTGGCTGTTTGCAATGTTAACTCCTCATGTAATTTTTCGCCCGGTCGAAGCCCGGTTATTATGATCTCTATATCTCCTGACGGGGTATCGGCATCACGCACTTTATATCCTGAGGCTTCAATCATGCTGCGTGCAAGATCACGGATCAAGATGGGTTTGCCCATGTCCAAAATGAAAACTTCTGCACCCTCAGCAAAAGAGCCAGCCAGAAGAACCAGTCGGGCGGCCTCTTGAACAGTCATGAAATAACGCGTGACACCTTGATCAGTTAGCGTCACCGGACCACCACAAGAAATCTGCTGTTGAAACAAGGGGATGACCGATCCAGATGAGCCCAGCACATTTCCAAAACGAACAATCGAGAAGATAGTTGAAGAGGGGCGTGACGCCAGATCCTGGACCACAAGTTCGGCAAAGCGTTTTGTTGCCCCCATAACATTGGAAGGGCGAACGGCTTTATCCGAAGACACCAGAACAAATCGGCTAACTCCTGCCTCGCGTGATTTTTGTGCCAATATAGCGGTGCCTAATACATTATTGGCCATGCCGATGCGCAGATTAGCTTCAACCAGGGGCACATGTTTGTAAGCGGCCGCATGAAGCACAATATTGATTTGCTGATTCTTCAATACTTGGGCCACTAGGATCGGATCAGCGACTGATCCCAAGATAGAAACAATCTCAACATTAAGATCACTTGCCAGCGTCAGCATCTCTGAAGCGACATTGTAGAGTGCCAATTCGCTCATCTCAAACAAGACGAGCCGTGCGGGGTGGCAACGCAGGACCTGACGGCAAAGCTCCATCCCGATTGAGCCCCCAGCACCCGAAACAAGAACATTCATGTCAGCATATTTACCGTCACTGATATCCATTCCCTCATCCAGCGCCGGACGTGAAAGCAAGGTGACAGCCGCGTCTGGATCTAGTTTTTTCAGCAAAGTTTCGCCACCGACACAGGTAGCGAACGCCGGCAGAGATTGCATCTCCAATCCCAGTTTTTCCACCCGCCTGGTCAGCAGGGCCTGCTTGTGGGCGGGCAGAGATGGAATTGCCAGAATAACCCGATCAATCTTGAAGTCGGTGGCAAGACGCTTAAGGTGCGCACCTGAATGAACCGGCAGACCGCAGACATTGACACCGCGCAGGGATGTATTGTCGTCCAAAAAAAGGTAGGGTATGATATGGGGGTGATTTCGCAATGCGTTCACCAACATAATTCCGGTTTGACCCGCACCGTAAATGGCCACCCGGGTTACCACACGACTGCGGCGATAGATTATACGTAGCATTTGCAACATTGCCAGTCGTAAGCCCGCATAAAGTGCAAAAAAGGCAAGAGTCAAAATCACATAAAATCCCGCTGGGCTGACTATGCCGCCAAACGTCATCAGTAGCGCCATCGTTACCCCTAATAGTGCAGCCAGCCCACCCGAGCGCGTTACACAGACCAGATCATAGTCTTTCAGCCGGACCCAGCGCAGACCCAGTGCAGCTGTAAATGCGGCTAGGGCAATCATTAATAGCGGCACAAACGCCCATAGTTCGGAAAATCGCGAAAACGGCGACAATGTGGAATACTGAAGCATGATTGCCAAAGCCATGGCTGCAGGTACGGTCGATAGATCGGCGATAAGAAGAATAACGTTTTTTTGTATCCGAGTCAGCGAGATTACTTTCTTCATCATTTACATATACCTCGCATGATTGCTTACGGGTCGATCCCGCGGTCAGATACTGAATCTTGGCTAAGACATCGTAAAAGCAGATGGTTAAAAATAAACTTATGCGCGCAATCTCAACGCAGCACCCTTCCTACGGTTTGAAAGATCAACATGATATCGAACCAAATCGTCTGATTACACTGGTAAATCAGATCCAGGCGCGATTTGACGGGAATGCAGCGGTTGACGTAAGTGGCCTCAGTCTGTGCCGAAGTTTTACAGGCTGACAAGATGCGCTCTTCGTGCCGGTGATAAAGCAGACTGGCAAGGCCAGTGACGCCGGGGCGGTTTTTGAGGATCACGCTGTAGACCTCGGGGAATTGTTCGACATATTGGCGCAACGGCGGACGTGGACCGACAAAGCTCATGTCCCCTCGTAAAATGTTCAGCAGTTGCGGCAATTCATCAGCCCGGAACCGGCGAAGAACGCGGCCAATTCGTGTAACCCGCGATTGTTTGTCGCCGCCGGAAACGCCAAAGTCCTGCGCTACAACCCGCATCGTCCGAAACTTCCAAAGCCCAAAAGGCACCCCCGGCGCTTTCATGCGTTCGCTGACGTAAAAAATCGGCCCGCCGCCAGTCAATGCCAGTCCCAAGGCGATCAGCACGATCAGCGGGCCAAGCAAAGGCAACAAAAGCAGGGCAAAACCAATATCAAAGGCGCGTTTGGCGGGACTCATGCAGGTCTTCCCTTCAATGTGGTTGCAAGATCCGCCCAGATTGCGGCAGCATCGGTCATGGCATCGGGCACCAATCCCAGCGCGACAGCACGGTTAACATCCAGGCAAACTTCGGCGATTGCATTTACAGGGGCCGCACGGGCCCTCCATGGCTCGGCTTTGGCGCCCAGCAGATCCGCCATCGCGACGGTGCCCGGCAGCGCAAGGTTCAGCCTATTGGGCAAAGCCAAACTCTTGGCGGCCCGGGTAACAAGCAGTTGCAACGCCCGCGCAAGGGCTGACGGTCCGATATAACTGCGCCGGGGCGTAGCGCCGGTTGCGAAGGTATCCAGCAGGCGCCTTTCGCGTGGCACAGCACCCCCCAAAAGGGCATCCGCGCCTGCCACATTGCCGATACGCAAACAGCATACTTTGGCCCCTGTGGCCTGCGCTACCGCCAGGGCAGCCCTTTCCATCGCGTGTTTGGCACGACCATAGGGAGAGATTGGACGCGCCTGACAATCTTCGCTTAGCGGCCCCGCGTCGGCGCCGTAAATCGCCGCAGAAGAGGCCAACAACACGAGGCGCCCCCCCGCCGCTGCCACCGCAGCAAGGGCCAAGTCCGTATTCAGCGCCAACTCTGCCTCGGTGCCCGCCGTGACCCCTGCCAGATTGAGTATCACATCGGCCGTTTTCGCAGCGCGCCGATATGCTTGGGGCTGCGACAGCGGGTCGAAAAATTCCACACCGACACCGCTATCAGTAGCCGCCACCCCTGATCGGCGTTGCCAGACGATATCTATGCCACCATCACTCAGGGCAAAGGCGCGCTGCAAAAGCCGCCCCAAACGTCCGGTTCCACCGACAACCAACAGGCGATCACGTTTGGGATAGGGGTTTTGCGAACTGTCCATCATGCCTGTCGAATCAATGAATGAATGGTTTTTTCCAAACTACTCACGATCAAGTGAATGCTGTCTTAAGATGCGTAAGGGGAACGCTGCTCTTTTGCGCCGCGGCACCAATTGCACCATGCTCGCCTGCGCCAGTTGCCCCAAAAGCATCGGCGTCTGGATGAAAACCATCCGCCAATCAAAAACCCTCAGGGTCAGCCCGAAAATCGCGCCTCCAATAGCCCCGCGACGCACGGCGATGGATTGCTCTACCCCGCTGGACGTGCGCACCTCATCCTGATTATATCGCAACAAAACCGAAGGAGGCCCCATGTCGATCGGCAAGAATATCCGCACCTGGTTTGACGGCAACTGGCACGAAGGCGACATTCCGGTGATGCGCGCGGCCGATCATGGCATCTGGCAAGGCTCATCGGTGTTTGACGGGGCGCGGCTGTTTGAGGGGATGGTGCCGGACCTTGATGCCCACCTCGCGCGGGTTAACCGTTCGGCCCAGGCGTTAATGATCACCCCCACCATGGACCCGGCCACCCTTTATGAAATCGCCCGCGAAGGGCTTAAGCGCTATGCGCAGGGGGCGGCAGTCTATGTGCGCCCGATGTATTGGGCCATCCACGGTTCGGATCTGGGCGTGGCACCGATGGAGGGGGTAACGGGGTTTGCACTATGCCTTGAAGAGGTGCCGATGCCCGCGCCCGAGGCCAGCACCACGCTGACCACAACCCAATTTCGCCGCCCGGTTCTGGCTGACAACGTCTGCAACGCCAAGGCCGGATGCCTTTACCCCAATAACGCGCGGATGCTGGTCGAGGCCAAGCACAAGGGCTTTGGCAATGCCCTGGTGCAAGATGCGATGGGCAATGTCGCTGAAAGTGCCACGGCCAATGTCTTCATGGTGCGCGACAACGTGGTATTTACCCCCATCGCCAACGGCACCTTCCTTTCGGGAATAACCCGTGCGCGCCACATGGCCAACCTGCGCGCCGATGGTATTGACGTGCGCGAAGCGGTGCTGACGCTCGATGATTTCCGCGCCGCTGATGAGGTTTTTCTGTCGGGGAACTTTGCCAAGGTCACCCCGGTCGCGGCCTTTGATGATGTCACCTATGCCCATGGCCCCATTACCCGGCGCGCGCGCGACCTATACTGGGATTGGGCGGCATCAAGCCGTCTTTGATCGACATTCTTGCCAAACCGGGGGCAACTCGGCCATCATCGCGCAAACATCGGAGGGCCTATGCGCAAGTTTCTGGTTGTGTTGGACGACACCCGTGAATGCCTGAACGCGATGCGCTATGCCGCAATGCGCGCGGCCCACACCGGGGCCGGTGTTACAATCTTGTCGGTGATCCCGCCTGAGGAATATCAGCACTGGATCGGCGTTTCCGAGATCATGCGCCAAGAGGCACGCGAAAGGATCGAGGCGCATTTCGAGGTCTTTGCAAAATGGATGCGTGACCGGCAGGGGGTCAACCCCGACCTGGTCATCCGCGAAGGCGAACCGCTGACCGAGATCCTTGATGCAATCCGCGACAATCCCCAGATCGGGGTATTGGTATTGGGCGCGGGCACCGAAAAATCGGGCCCCGGCCCGCTGGTCACGCAACTAAGCCGCAATTCGGGCAACCTTCCCTGCCCGCTGACCATCGTTCCCGGCGACATGTCAAAGGAACGGCTGGAGAAGATTACCTGAGTGTTTTTCATGATATTGGAAGATACCACCATTTAGAACGATTCCAAACTTGACTAAACCCCTGCTTGCGCCCATATCTTGGTCCAGCCAAGGAGCGCCAAGATGTTTATCCAGACCGAGTCGACACCCAACCCCGCCACGCTGAAATTCCTGCCCGGCCTTACCGTGCTTGAAGCGGGCACCGCCGACTTCCCTAATCTGGAGGCAGCCCAAAAGTCGGCACTGGCGCGCCGGATATTTGCGGTAGCGGGGGTTACCGGGGTATTTTTAGGCTCGGATTTCGTGACCGTCACCAAAGATGCGGGCACTGAATGGGACCATGCCAAACCCGCCATTCTGGGCGCGATCATGGAACATTTTCAATCAGGTGCACCCGCAGTGGATGGCGAGGCGCCCGCTGATGGTGGTCATGCGGCCCATTCTGGCCCCGATGCTGAAATCGTGGCCCAGATCAAGGAACTTCTGGATACCCGCGTCCGTCCGGCAGTTGCCCAGGATGGGGGCGACATTACCTTTCAAGGCTTTGAACGCGGCGTGGTCTATCTGCATATGCAAGGTGCCTGTGCCGGTTGCCCATCCTCGACCCTGACGCTGAAAATGGGGATCGAGAACCTGTTGCGGCACTATATCCCCGAGGTGGTCGAGGTGCGGCCCGTTGCCGTCTGATCCACTCATACTGGGCTTTGACACATCGGCCGCGCATTGCGCGGCCGCTTTGCTGCGGGGATCAACCTTGCTTGAGACCCGCTCGGAAGACATGGCCAAGGGTCAGGCTGAACGGCTGATGCCGATGCTGGAAGAAATGTTGGCGCGCCATGGCATCCATTGGCGCGATCTGACAGCGCTTGGCGTCGGCATCGGGCCCGGAAACTTTACCGGTGTCAGGCTTTCGGTTTCAGCCGCGCGCGGGCTGGCGCTGGCACTGCGTATCCCGGCCATAGGGGTATCCCTGCTGGAGGCGCGGGCGCTGGATCTGCCGCGCCCACTGACCGTGGTCGAGGATGCCCGCCGGGGGCAGGTCTATGCCCAGCATTTTGGCCCCGATAGCGCGCCGGAACTGATTTCGTTGGATCAGCTAACGGTTGTGGCGGGGGCGCTGACCGGCTCTGCGGCGGGCGCGTTGGGGGCACTGCTGCCGGGGGTGCCGGTGCTGGCTGCGGCGCTTCCGCTGCCCGTCGCCATCGCCCGTATTGCCGCCGCCCGTTACCCGCACCCCCAACCCCGCCCGGCGCCGTTATATCTGCGCGCGGCAGACGCCAGCCCACCGTCAGACCCGGCGCCGCTGATCCTTGAGGGGTAACCATGACCCCCGTCGACCTTGCCACCCTGCATGCAGCCTGTTTCGTTACGCCGCGCCCGTGGTCGGCATCCGAAATCGTGGCGCTTTTGGCACTGCCGGGCTGTTTTTTGGAAACCGGACCGCACGGTTTTTTGATAGGCCGCGCGATTGCAGGCGAGGCAGAGCTGTTGACCCTTGCAGTAGCCCCCACAGCCCGCCGCCTTGGCACCGGGCGCGCGCTGGTGGCGCGCTTTGCCCAATCGGCGCGCACCCTGGGGGCCGATACCGCCTTTTTAGAGGTCGCAGCCTGCAATACTGCCGCCCGCGCCTTATATTTGGGCCTTGGTTGGCACGAATCCGGGCTGAGGCGGCGCTATTATCACCACCCCGACGGCCGCGCCGAAGATGCCATAGTGATGACGCGCGCGTTGTAACGAAACCGGCTGCACCGCGTTCGGCGGCGGCCTTGCGCGCCGCAGATACTGCCATCTACTCTGCCGAAAGCGTAAAATCGCGCTTGACCGTCTGCGCTGACTCGGCCCTAATCCATTGGTCTGCGGACGTGTTGTCCGCCAACAGGTGCCCTTTGTTGCAGGTGCCCTAACAAGACCGGGAGATACCCTATGACCCTGATGAAACAGTTTCTGGGCGCGGCTGCCACGCTGGCGCTTTGTTCTGGCGCGGCTTTGGCCGACCCGGCACTGATCTACGACCTGGGTGGCAAATTTGACAAATCCTTCAACGAAGCCGCCTACAATGGCGCCGAGCGTTGGAAGGAAGAAACCGGCGGCTCTTACAAAGAGCTGGAAATGCAATCCGAGGCACAGCGCGAACAGGCCCTACGCCAGTTGGCCGAATCTGGGTTGAATCCGATTGTGATGACGGGGTTTGCCTTTGGTGATGTGCTCAATACCGTGGCGCCCGACTATCCGGACACCAAATTTGCAATCATCGACATGGTCGTTGATCAGCCCAACGTGAAATCTGTGGTCTTTACCGAAGAGCAGGGATCTTACCTTGTAGGCATGATGGCGGCGATGGCGTCGAAAACCAATACCGTCGGCTTTATCGGCGGCATGGACATCCCGCTGATCCGCAAATTTGCCTGTGGCTATGTGCAGGGCGTAAAGGCCCAGAACCCCGACGCCAAAGTAATCCAGAACATGACGGGCACCACTCCCGCTGCCTGGAACGACCCGGTGAAAGGGGGCGAGCTGACCAAATCGCAAATATCGCAGGGCGCCGATGTGATCTATGCTGCGGCGGGCGGCACCGGTATTGGCGTGCTGCAAGCGGCCGCCGATGAGGGCATCCTGTCGATCGGCGTGGACAGCAACCAAAACCACCTGCATCCGGGCCAGGTGCTGACCTCGATGGTCAAACGGGTCGATAATTCGGTCTTTGACATCTTTACCGAAGGTGCCGACATGACGACGGGCATTGATTTGATGGACCTGTCAAAAGATGGCGTCGCCTACGCGCTGGATGACAACAACGCCGCCCTCGTGACGCCGGAAATGAAAGCGGCCGTCGATGCGGCTGCCGCCAAGATCATCGCGGGCGAAATCACCGTACATGACTACATGACCGACAACACCTGCCCGGTGAACTAAGCCACCATGGCAAAGGTAAAAACCCCGGGGCGGCAGGAAACTGCCGCCTCAGCCGCCACCGCACCCGCAATCGAATTGCGCGGCGTGTCAAAGGCCTTTGGCGCGGTGCAAGCGAACAAGAATATCTCAATCCGGGTGATGCCCGGCACGATCCACGGTATTATAGGTGAAAACGGCGCGGGAAAGTCCACGCTGATGTCCATTCTCTACGGCTTTTACAGGGCCGACACGGGCGAGATCCTTATCTCGGGGCGCGCCACCACCATTCCTGACAGTCAGGCCGCAATCCGCGCGGGTATCGGCATGGTGTTTCAGCACTTCAAACTGGTGCAGAATTTCACGGTTCTGGAAAATGTCATACTGGGCGCGGAAGACGGGAAGCTGCTGCGCCCCTCGTTGACCAAGGCCCGCCGTGTGCTGACCCAACTGGCCGAGGAATATGAGCTGGACGTAGAACCCGATGCGCTGATCGAGGATCTTTCCGTCGGGCATCAGCAGCGCGTCGAAATCTTGAAGGCGCTTTATCGTCAGGCCGATATCCTGATTTTGGACGAACCGACCGGCGTCTTGACCCCGGACGAGGCCGACCATCTGTTCCGCATCCTCAACGGCCTGAAAGATCAAGGCAAAACCATTATCCTGATCACCCATAAACTGCGCGAGATCATGGAGATCACCGACGCCGTTTCGGTCATGCGCCGGGGTGAGATGGTCGCAACCCTGAAAACCGCAACCACCACCCCCGAAGAACTGGCCGAGCTGATGGTGGGCCGCAAGGTGCTGCTGGACGTGGCCAAGGGCCCGGCCAATCCCGGCGCTACCGTGCTGAGCGTTGAAAACCTGCGCGTGGTCGACGAGGACAAGGTCGAACGCCTCAGGGGTATCAGCCTGACCATCCGCGCGGGCGAGATTTTGGGCATTGCCGGTGTTGCCGGAAACGGCCAATCGGAACTGCTGAAGGTGCTGGGTGGTTTTGCCACTGCCACAGGCCGCATCACCCTCAACGGTGCCGAGATCGACGTTTCGGGCAAACACTCGGACGGGCAGACACGGCGCGCGCAAGGCATCGCCCATGTGCCCGAGGACCGCCAGCATCTGGGCCTGATCATGGATTTCACAGCCTGGGAAAACATCGCCTTCGGGTATCACAACGACCCCGCCTACCAGAAAAACGCGCTTTTGATGGATAACGCCGCGTTGATTGCCGAAACCGAAGGCAAGATGGAACGCTTTGACGTGCGCCCCCCCCTCCCAAACCTGCCGGCGAAATCCTTTTCAGGCGGCAACCAGCAAAAGATCGTGCTGGCCCGAGAGATTGAGCGCAACCCGGACCTGCTGCTGATCGGCCAGCCGACACGCGGCGTTGATATCGGCGCAATCGAGTTTATCCACAAACGCATCGTCGAGCTGCGGGACGCAGGCAAGGCAGTGTTGCTGGTATCGGTCGAGCTGGACGAGATTTTGTCACTCTCGGATCGGATCGCGGTGATGTTTGACGGGCGCATCATGGGCGAACGCCTACCCGATGAAACCGACGAACGCGAATTGGGCCTGTTGATGGCCGGGGTGAACGGTTGATGGAAAAACTACCAAAATGGGCTGACCTGATCCTGATCCCGGTGATCAATCTGGCAATCGCCTTTGCCATTTCCGCGCTGGTCATTCTGGCAATCGGCGAAGACCCGGTAAAGGCAATCCGGCTGATGGTGTCAGGGGCGCTCGGGTCGGCCTACGGCTGGGGCTATACGCTTTATTACGCGACCAATTTCATCTTCACCGGACTGGCGGTTGCGGTGGCCTTTCACGCCAGCCAGTTCAATATCGGCGGTGAAGGGCAGGCAACACTGGGCGGGCTGGGTGTGGCGCTGGTCTGCCTTGCGCTGCCGTGGCCCCATTGGACGCTGGCGCTGTTGGCCGCCACGCTGGGTGCGGCGTTGTTTGGGGCGGCATGGGCGGCCATTCCGGCATGGCTTCAGGCCAAACGCGGCAGCCATATCGTGATCACGACGATCATGTTCAACTTCATCGGTGCCAGTCTGCTGAACTATGTCCTGGTCAACGTGATGCGCCCGGTGGGTAGCATGGACCCTGCCACGGCGCGGTTTCCGGCGGGGGCCAAGTTGCCGTCGCTTCACGATATTCCGGGCCTTGGCGCGATCTTTGGCAGGTTCACCCCGGCAAATGTGACGCTGTTCATCGCGCTGGCGGCCTGTGTCGCGGTCTGGGTGCTGATCTGGCACACGAGGCTGGGCTATCAGATCCGCGCCTTTGGAAAATCCGAGCCCGCCGCGCGCTATGCCGGGATCAGCCCGGTCAAGATCGTCATGGTGTCGATGCTGATTTCAGGCGCATTGGCGGGGATGATGGCCATCAACAACGTCATGGGCGAAAGTGAGCGGCTGGTGCTGAACGCTGTCGAAGGGGCGGGGTTCATTGGCATCGCGGTGGCGCTGATGGGCCGCAACCACCCGTTTGGAGTGTTCTTGGCCGCTGTCCTTTTTGGCTTTCTGTATCAGGGCGGCGCCGTTTTGGCGCTTGAAACCAAAATCCCGCGCGAACTGATCACCGTTATTCAGGCGCTGGTGATCTTGTTCACCGGGGCGCTGGACAACATGGTCCGCCGCCCTGTCGAACACGCGTTCCTGCGTATCGGCAAGGGGGCGAAGTGATGGATTTCCCCACGCTGATCCAGATCCTCGACTCCACCGTCCGGCTGGGGGTGCCGTTGCTGCTGGCCTGTCTTGCGGGGCTTTATTCGGAACGGGCGGGCGTGTTCGACATCGGGCTGGAAGGCAAGATGCTGATGGCCGCGTTTTTTTCCGGCGCGATTGCTGCGGTCACCGGCTCGGCCTGGCTGGGCCTTTTGGCCGGTATCGCCGGGTCAATGAGCCTTGCCATCGTGCATGGTCTGGCCTCGATCACGTTTCGCGGCAACCAACTGATTTCCGGCGTTGCGGTCAACTTTCTGGCGTCGGGCTTTACCGTGCTGATCGCGCAAAGCTGGTTTCATCAGGGCGGGCGCACCCCGGCGCTGATGTCGGGGGGGCGGTTCGGCCCGATCACCCTGCCGGGCGCCGAGGCGCTGCGTGATGTGCCGGTGCTGGGGATGGTGTATTACGAGCTGATTTCGGGCCATTCGCTGCTGGTCTATGCGGCTTTTGCCTGCGTGCCGCTGACGTGGTGGGTGCTGTTTCGCACCCGCTTTGGGCTGCGGCTGCGCGCGGTGGGGGAAAACCCCGCCGCGGTTGATACCGCCGGGGTGTCGGTGGTGCGGCTGCGCTACGCCGCCATCGCCATTGCGGGTCTGCTGTGCGGCATTGCGGGCACCTACCTTGCCATCAGCCTGTCCGCCGGGTTCGGCAAGGAAATGACCGGCGGGCGCGGCTTTATCGCGCTGGCCGCGTTGATCTTTGCCAAGTGGCGCCCGGTTCCGGCCTTGGGCGCGACCATGCTGTTCGGCTTTCTTGAGGCCATTGCCAACCGTTATCAAAACATCGACCTTGGCATTATCGTGCTGCCGGGGCAGTTCATGCAGGCCCTGCCCTATATCCTGACTGTCATCATCCTTGCGGGCTTTGTCGGCAAGGCCATCCCGCCACGCGCGGGCGGAGAACCCTATGTCAAAGAGCGCTGATCTTGCCGCCCTGATCCAGTCGCGCGCCGGGGGGGCTGCGCCACGCCTAGGGCTGATCCTGGGGTCGGGCCTTGGCCATCTGGCCGAAGCGGTCGAAGGCGTCGCAATCCCCTACACTGACCTGCCGGGCTTTCCCCATGCGGGGGTGTCGGGCCATAACCCAAAGCTGGTTATCGGCACGCTTGAAGGGGTGCGCGTAGCCGTCTTTGGCGGTCGCGCCCATTACTACGAACGTGGCAACCCCGCCGAGATGCGCCTGCCGCTGGAGGTGCTGGCCGCACTGGGCTGCGACAGCCTGATCCTGACCAACGCTGCCGGGTCTCTGCGCGGTGATATTCCGCCGGGCGGGCTGATGCTGCTGGAAGACCATATCAACCTTGCCGGCGCAAACCCCCTGATCGGAGAGCCGTCAGACGCCCGCTTCGTGCCGATGACCGCGGCACATGACCCCGACATCCGCACCCGATTGGCCAAGGCCGCAGCGGCCGAACATGTCGACCTGCCCGAAGGGGTCTATTGCTGGTTCTCCGGCCCCAGCTTTGAAACCCCCGCCGAAATCCGTGCCGCCAAGGCGCTGGGGGCCGATGCGGTGGGCATGTCCACCGTCCCCGAGGTGATCCTCGCGCGGTTTCTGGGGCTGAAAGTCGCTGCGGTGTCGGTCATTACCAACATGGGCGCGGGGATGAGCGCCGAGTTGATCAGCCACGAACACACCAAATCCATGGCCCCTGTTGGTGCTGCAAAACTGGAACGTGTTTTACGACGATATCTGCGTAATCTTGATTGATCGTGATAGCGGGGTTTGACACTGCTCCCGCATCAAGGCACCCTTCCCGTCTGGCTAACCCCCAAGGTCCAAGATGCAGATCTACCTGCCCATCGCTGAGGTTTCGATAAATATTTTCCTGCTGTTGGGGCTGGGGGGATTGGTTGGGGTATTGTCTGGCCTGTTCGGCGTTGGCGGCGGGTTTCTGATTACGCCGCTGCTGTTTTTCATCGGTATTCCGCCAACGGTGGCAGTGGCAACCGGGGCCAATCAGGTTGTCGCCTCCAGCGTGTCAGGGGTTTTGGCCCAGTTCAAGCGCAAGGCCGTGGATGTGCGCATGGGGCTGGTGCTTTTGGCCGGGGGGTTATTGGGATCCGCTGTCGGGATCTGGGCGTTCAACCTGCTGGCCCGGTTAGGCCAGATTGATCTGGTAGTGCAGCTTTCTTATGTCGTGTTCCTGGGCGCGATTGGCCTGTTGATGCTGCAAGAGGGTTTGCGCGCAATGAACCGCGCGCGCAAGTCCATCAAACCCGTCAAGCGCCACACCCATAATTGGGTTCACAACCTGCCGCTAAAGATGAAGTTTCGCGCCTCGGGGCTTTATATCTCGGTTATTCCCCCGCTTTTGGTAGGGCTTTTGGTGGGGGTTTTGGCGGCGATCATGGGGGTCGGCGGCGGCTTCATCATGGTGCCAGCGATGATCTACCTTCTGGGAATGCCAACCAAGGTCGTGGTTGGCACGTCGCTGTTTCAGATCATCTTCGTGACCGCCTTTACCACGATGATGCATGCCATCACCAACCAGTCGGTGGATGTGATGCTGGCGTTGATGCTGATTTTGGGCAGCGTAATCGGCGCCCAGATCGGCAGCCGGTTCGGGGCGCGGTTAAAGGCCGAACAGTTGCGTATCCTGCTGGCGCTTTTGGTTATTGTCGTAGCCGCAAAGCTGGGGCTGGATTTGCTGATCCGCCCGTCCGAGCTTTATTCCCTTTCCGCCGGGGGGCAGCCATGATCCGGGCGTTTTTGTTGCTGTTGCTGACCGCCCTACCCTGCGCGGCAGAACAGATTGTCGCCGGGCTGAGCCAAGACAGGATCGGCATTACTGCAAGGTTTGATGGCTCTACCATTCTGATTTACGGCGCCGTCAAACGGGACGCCCCAGAACCCACAGGCCCGAAACTTGAAGTGATTGTCACATTGGAGGGGCCCTCGATCCCGGTGACGATCCGCCACAAAAGCCGCGAATCCGGCATCTGGGTCAACACTCAGGCAGTTGGCGTTGCCGCCTCGCCCAGCTATTACGCCGTTGCCAGCACAGGCGCGCTGGAGTCTATCCTTTCAAACGACGAAGACGTTCGGCAGCGGATCTCCATCCCCTTGGCTATTCGTGCCTTTTCCGGCCCGATCACGGTTGAGGACGTACGCCCCTTTACCGAGGCGATGCTGCGTATCCGCGAGGCAGAGGGGTTGTACCAGATAGATCAGGACGGCGTGAAGCTGGTTGATGACACCCTGTTTCGCGCAGACTTCGACCTGCCCGCGAACCTGACCGAGGGCAATTACAAGGCGCGCATCTTTTTGCTGCGCGGTGGTGTTGTCATTGATCAATACCGTGCCGCGATTCCGGTGCACAAGGTCGGGCTTGAGCGGTGGCTGTTTGCCTTGTCACGCGAACAGCCTGCAATCTATGGGGTGATGTCTCTGGCGCTGGCGGTGTTTGCCGGCTGGGCCGCTGCGGCATTGTTCCGGTTGATCAGAAACTGACGCTTTACAAGACGCCCCGCGGGTCGTCCATATCCGGCCCACCCGTGGCTGATGCGTGGCTACACGCCGCAAAACTGCACCAGACCTGATCCGCATTTATGGTCGCACAGGAGGCGAAAACCGTCACACCAAAGGGCGGCGTTGGGTGCTGGCCCAGGTTCTTGGAACGGGGTTCACTCTCATGGGTTTAGAACGCGTCATGCGGTGCCGGCTGTTCAGTGCCGCCCATAGGCCGAAGGGTCCGTATCCGGGGCCGGCTGCGACCGCTGGCCCAAAGGTAGATCGCAATGCTTCCAATAACGATGGCGCCCCCCAACAGCATCGCCGGTGTGGGCGCTTCATCGACACCCCACCAGACCCAAAGTGGGCCAAAGACCGTTTCCAAAAGGATCAGCAGGCTGACGTTCGAGGCTTGGGTATGGCGCGAGGCCAGCGAAAGCGCGCCAAAAGACAGAGGAAGGATGACAGCACCGGTCACGATAATCGGCCAGACAGTCCCGTTTGTCATCGCGCCGGGGCCCGTAATGACAAGACCCGTAACACCCGCAAGCGAAACACCGACCCCCATGACCAAAAGCAAAGGTAGTTGTGGATGATGGCGTAGCATCACAAAGTAGAACGCCAACGCAGCTGCAACACAAAGCCCGGCCATCGCCCCGAGCGCAGAGTTCAGATCAATCCCGATGCCACCGGTCTCTTTTCCGAACATCGCGATGCCAATCCCGGTCAAAACCGCCACAATCGTGATCCAGGTTGCACGGCGGGTCGGCTCATTGAAAACGATACGCGCAAAAATTGCGGCGAATATAGGCGACGTCGCCACCGCAAAAAGCACGATAGTGACCGGCGCCGTCGCTATGGCAAGGTTGAAAAGTGTCGAATTGGTAAACTGACAAGCGATCACAATCAGCCCCGCACCCGAGATCACGGCCCCGATATCGCCCCGCCGATTGCGGCTGCTCACTACCCATACAAAAAGCATGATTGACCCCATCAACAGGCCGCGCCACCCCACCATCTGAAATCCCGACATGCCGGAAAGCCGCATGAATAACGTATCCGGCGTCAGGACCAGGGCACCGAACAAGGCAAGCAGTAGGCCAAAGAGGGGATGCGAACGCATGGCAGAACTCCGACTTCGGGTAAAATGACGGCGCGCCCCCGTCGGTCTGATCAAGATTGCGCAGGCAGACCCAGCCGAAAGGAACTGGACCGCCCCGCCCTATTTGGGCCACCTTAGGTCAAGCATCATAAGCATTCAATTGATGCATAGCGCATTGCACGGAATTAACGGACGGCCGACAGATCCGCGATATCCGGCCCCCTGACGGCCAAACCAGATCATTGGCGAAATACACTCGCGCCTGGCAGACCCTTCCGGCCGGCCTCTGGCTTTGGCCCCCAGATCTCATGAAAGTTCTCGCAAAAATTTCCGGGCCTTGGATCTGAACCCGTCAAGCGGCCTCTGATAGCGGCGCAAACCCGCGAAGGGGCGCTTGCACCAGCCAAAACCTGACCGCGACATGGGGCAACGCGGTTAACAAAATAAAGAAAGGCATTCGCACAAGCTGAAAGTAAAACTTGCCTGCGTCGCAGATCAGATTCCCAAAAGGGTAAATCAACGCGCACGATCAGCATTGGCCAAAGGGATGGCGGCCCCGATAGGATTCGAACCTATGACCTACCGCTTAGGAGTTGGTAGACCTGTATTCGATATCACCCGATATTGCCACTTATCCCATTGAAGTAGAACAATTATCTATTTCGTCATTTGGAAATTGGCCAATATCACCTGTAGCTTCCGCAGTTCGAATGCGGTTCGCGACAAACAGTAACACGGTGCGAGGATATAGTATGCCGGTCAAACTCACAGAAGAGATTATTAGGAAACTCGAGTGGGAAGGCAAGCCCAGCCTTATCAGAGATGCAAGGCTTCCGGGCTTCCTGGTTGCGGTCAACAAGACGTGCAAATCCTACAAGATTCAGGCCGACCTTTGGCAAGGCGTAAGAGGAAGGAAAAAGTTGATTAGGACAGTGCGTCATACGATCGGGACGACGGATCAATTCTCGCTCGTAGAGGCAAGATCGTCTGCGAGCGACATTCTGTCGATGATCAGGAGGGGAAACGATCCGTTTCCGCCTAAAGGAAAGGATGCATTGAAGAATCTCGGGACAAGTGACCCTGTCAACTGGACGGTCGACGAAATGATGAACGAGTATGCCGCTGACCTCATTTCACGTGATTGCGCACCTCGAACTCTTGCAAATATTGCTGAGGTCCAAGCACGGTATCTCTATCACTGGGACGGCCTGCCGGCACTTAGCATTAAGAAGAAGGATGCACGTGATCTTCACGCTCTGATATCCAAGGCGCATGGCAAGATATCCGCTAACCATGCATTGAGGTATTTTCGCGCCGCGTTCAATTTCGCCGAGGTTCTTTCGGATGATGAAGAGGCATTTACCGCAAATCCGGTAAAGGGAGTTCGGTTCCACAAAGAACGTTCAAGCAACCGCGTGCTGCTGCCTGACGAGCTACCGACCTGGTGGGAGGACATCCAGCAGATCGGTAATCCTATTCGCCGCGAAATGCACTTGCTGAACCTGTTGTCTGGTTTGCGACCTGGCACCCTTATGAAAATTGAGAAAGATTGGGTGGACCTGCCTCAGCGGGCCATCAAGTTTCCTATCATGAAATCTGGGCGTGGATTTCATCTGCCGCTTTCGGAACAGATGGTGACTTCCGTAGAAAGATCGCTGGAAGTTGGCGACACGCTGTATCCCAGCTCGCCCTGGCTGTTCTCAACACGCAAAAGCAAAACCCGTGAGATTACTCATGTTATGGTGATCCATGAGAAGTCCATGCCAAGCCAGACAGGACACATTTGCCGACACACGCACCGCACAATTGCCCAAAGGGAGCGGATCGACAAAACCAATGCGATGCTTTTGCTCGACCACAAGGTCCCCGGAATTAGCGGTGTTTATATTCACGATAAAGCACTGTTCGAGCCACTCCTGGAAGATCAGCAAAGGATCTCCAATGCCATTTGCCGTCTGTTTGAGAGGCGAAAGGGCGATGGCAATGTAGTGCCTCTTATTGTGAAGCGGCCGTAAGGCTTAGCAAACACGAAGGCGCAATTCTACATATATTGACCTGCCCCCCGGTCGTCCCTCGTTCATAACGAGAGTCCTTGGGGTTGGTAATCTTCGGTTTGGGACCTAAATACCTGTTTGACCCAATCGGATAGCGCGGCGGTTTCCCCGCCGCGCCTAATGTCAGATCAAGGACTTGGCTTCTTCGTCCAAGCCTTCGGCGCCTGAATCGTAACGGCCCGGTTGGCACCGCCTGCCTAAGCGTGGGGTGATCGTTTAAGGCACGTGCATAACGACGTCGTTAATGACGTGTCTTATGCGGGGCTTGTGATGCGTGGTGACATTCTTGGGCTGGAGCGGCGGCGGCGGTGGGGCGACGAGGAGAAGCTCGAGATTGTCTTGTCGGTCGGCGTGGGCGGCGCGACGGTGACGCAGGTTGCGCAGCGGCATGATGTGACGCGGCAGCAGATCTACGCTTGGCGGCACGAGATGAAGAAGAAGAGCCTGCTTTCGACTTTGCCGGAGGCGCTGTTCCTGCCGGTGGAGTTGGACCGGCGGGCGGAATCGGCGGTGCCGACGGCGGTAGCAGCACCCCGCTCTGCCCAGATCGAGTTGCAGCTGGCGAATGGCCGCCGCCTGCGCTTCGAGCCGTCCCTGGACGCGACCACACTGACGCAAGTGATCCGGGCGGTGGAGGCGGCATGATCGGGCCGGGAACCGGCGTCCGCGTCTATCTGGCCTGTGGCGTGACGGACATGCGGAAGGGCATCGAGGGGTTGGCCGCCCTCGCGCAGGATCATCTGCGCCAAAAGCCGACCGGTGGTGCGGTGTTCGCGTTCCATGGCCGTCGCGGCGAATCGTGTAAAGCACACAAATGGTTCGCCGGTAGGCTCTCGGAAGACAACTCGCATACTTGGAGTTTGGAGGTGAACTTGCCTTTGGTTGGGGCGAGATGGCGCAATTGCAAAACCTCTCGGAACCCCTACAGTGCCTGAAGAACTTTAACTCCGAGTGCTTAAGACCTTGTCTACGTTGAACCAAACTCCAGAACAATTGGCGCGCGATCGAATAGATCGACGGCTGCACGCCGCTGGGTGGCAGGTGCAAGACAAGAGCGGCCTCGACTTCGCCGCAGGCCCTGGCATCGCTGTGCGGGAATATCAGACCGATATCGGACCTGCCGACTATGTTCTGTTCGCAGACAGGCGGGCGGTGGGCGTCGTCGAAGCGAAGCCCGACGACTGGGGCGTTAGGCTTACATCAGTCGAGGAGCAATCTGAAGGCTACGCCAACGCCAAGCTAAAATGGGTCGAGAACAACGAACCTCTGCCTTTTATTTATGAGAGCACCGGCGAGATCACCCGCTTCACCAATGGGCGGGATCCGCACCCCCGCTCTCGGGAAATCTTCACCTTCCATCGCCCAGAGACGCTGAAATCCTGGGCGCAGGCACAGCAGTCCTTCCGGGCGGGCATTGCAGCGCTGCCAGCGCTTGATCCCGACGGTTTGCGTGATTGCCAGATCACGGCGATCACCAATCTGGAGGCTTCCCTGAAGGCTGACAAGCCACGCGCTCTGGTCCAGATGGCGACGGGATCAGGCAAGACATTCACCGCAATCACGCAAGCATATCGCCTGCTGAAACATGCGGGCGCACGGCGGATCCTGTTTCTGGTCGACACCAAGAACCTTGGCGAACAGGCCGAGCAGGAGTTCATGGCCTTCCTGCCCAACGACGACAACAGAAAATTCACCGAGCTTTATAATGTCCAACGCCTGACATCCCCGACGATTGCATCCGATAGCGAGGTCGTCATCTCCACGATCCAGCGCATGTATGCCACGCTCAAGGGCGAAGAATTGAAGGAGGGCGCTGAGGACGATAATCCGGCCGAGCAGACATGGCGCCGCAAGGAACCGCTGCCCGTCGTCTACAACGCCAAGCTGCCACCTGAGTATTTCGATGTCGTCGTGATCGACGAATGCCACCGCTCAATCTACAACCTCTGGCGCCAAGTCATCGAGTATTTCGACGCCTATCTGATCGGCCTCACCGCGACGCCCGACAACCGCACCTACGGTTTCTTCCAGAAAAACGTCGTCAGTGAATACACTCACGAAAAGGCCGTCGCCGACAAGGTGAACGTCGGCAACGAGATTTACCTGATCCAGACCGAGGTCACCCAGGGCGGCAGCACCATCAAGGCCCAGCAGCTGATCGAGAAGCGAGAGCGCGACACCCGCGCGCGGCGGTGGGAGACGCAGGACGAGGATGAGGCCTACGCCGGCACAAAACTCGACCGCTCCGTCGTCAACCCTGACCAGATCCGCACCGTGATCCGCGCCTTTCACGACAACTGGCCCAACATCTTCCCGGGCCGCAAGGAATTGCCGAAAACCCTGATCTTCGCCAAGACCGACAGCCATGCCGACGACATTATCCAGACTGTCCGGCAGGAATTTGGCGAGGGCAACGATTTCTGTCGCAAGATCACCAATGCCGCGAAGAACCCGAAATCGTCGCTCTCGGCCTTTCGCAACGAGTATTACCCGCGCATCGCCGTGACCGTCGACATGATCGCCACCGGCACCGACGTCAAGCCGCTCGAATGCCTGATCTTCATGCGCGATGTGAAATCGAAAAATTACTTTGAGCAGATGAAGGGGCGCGGCACCCGGGTGGTCAAACCGGACGACCTCAAGAAGGTCACCCCCTCCGCCCAGGCCAAGACCCATTATGTGATCGTCGATGCCGTCGGCGTCACCAAGTCGCTGAAGACTGCCAGCCAGCCGCTCGACACCAAGCCATCGATCCCCTTCAAGGACCTCGCCATGGGGCTGATGATGGGCGACCGCAGCGAGGAAACTGTCAGCTCCCTCGGCGCCCGCCTGTCGCGGCTCGACAACAGGCTGGGGGACGCCGATCAGGCAAAGATCACCGAAACCGCCGGAACATCTCTCACCGCCATTGTGCGCGATCTCTTCGATGCCATCGACCCAGACAAGGTCGAGGCCGACGCCAAGGCCGCTGGTCACCCCGAGCCGGACGATGCCGCCATGCAGGCCGCCCGCGAAGAGCGGATCAAACAGGCCGCCAATGTCTTCACTGGTCCGCTCATCAACCTGATGGATACGATCCGGCGCGACACCGAACAGACCATCGACCATGACAATCTCGACACGCTGTTGCGCGCCGAGTGGGCGGGGGATGTGGCGGAAAATGCCAAGAAGATCGCGCAGGAATTTGAGGAATATCTGACCGAGAACCGCGACCAGATCGAGGCGCTAAAGATCTATTTCAACACCCCCGCCCGCCGGGCGCAGGTGACCTATGCCATGATCAGGGACTTGGTGAGGAAACTGTCCGAGGACCGCCCCCGCCTTGCCCCGCTGCTTGTCTGGCGCGCCTATGCGCATCTGGACGATTACAAGGGCGACACTCCGGGCGGTGACCTCACGGCCCTTGTCGCGCTCATCCGCCGGGTCTGTGGGCTGGATCAGACCCTCACCCGCCATTCCGACCGGGTGCGGCGTAATTTTCAGAACTGGGTTTTGAGACGCCATTCCGGCGCGGGCGAGAAATTCACTGAGGAACAGATGGCCTGGCTGCGGATGATCCGCGACCACCTCGCCACCTCCTTCACCATCGAGCGCGACGATCTGGAGATGTCTCCCTTTGACGGCAAGGGCGGATTAGGGCAGATGTACGCGCTCTTCGGCGACGGTATGGAGGACATCATGACCGAGATGAATGAGGCGCTCTCGGCATGACGGATTTGCCTAATAGCTGGCTGAATTGCCGTTTCGGCGAATTGATAAAGGTGCGCAACGGCTTTGCTTTCAAAAGCAAGGAATTTCTCAAGGCAAGAGAACGAGATGACGACATCCCGCTTGTCCGACAATCTCAGCTTCGCGGCAGCACTGTAGACTTGTCAAACGCGGTTTATCTTCCAGCAGGGTACTTAGAAAAGTTTGCGGACTACCGGATTGATCAGGGTGACATACTGATTGGTATGTCGGGATCAATTGGCAAGGTCTGTTACTACACCAATGAGGCGCCTGCTCTGCAAAACCAGCGAACTGGGAAGCTGGCGACTGTCGCTGGCGACGCATTAGAGGGCCGATTTTTCGGATTTTGTCTTTTAAGCGTGGAGAAGCAACTTCAAGAATTAAGCAAGGGCATGGGTGTTCAAAACATCAGTGCCAAAGATATCGAAAATCTTACAATACCGCTCCCTCCCGTCAACGAACAACGCCGCATCGTGGAAAAGATCGAAGCGCTGTTCGACGAGATCGACAAGGGGGTCGAGAGCCTTGGCTCGGCGAAAAACACCCTCGGCCTCTACCGCCAATCCCTGCTAAGTTCCCTTGTCCAGCCTGAGGTTGAGGATTTTGGTCCAAAGGTTGATCTTGCCTTTGTGGTCAAAAAAATTGGTCAAGGATGGTCCCCCAAGTGCAAAAACAACCCGTCCCCTACCGATGAAACATGGGGCGTCATTAAGACGACGGCTATTCAGGCAGGGCGATTCAATGACGAAGAAAATAAAGAGCTTCCAGAAGCGCTTGCTCCGCGAGAGCAATTGGAACTCAAGGAAAACGATATTCTGATCACGCGAGCCGGGCCGCGAAACCGGGTAGGAATCGCCTGCATGGTCAGAAAAATCCGACCTCGATTGTTGCTTTGTGATAAAGCATACCGCCTTACTGTCGACTGCAACCGTATATTGCCTCAGTTTCTTGAAGCTTTATTGAATGCACCGAAGATTCAGCAGTCAGTTGAGGACCTGAAATCCGGCATTAACGACAGTGGCCTAAACCTGACACAAAATCGCTTTCTTTCGTTGCAGTTCCGCTTACCAACCCTTGACAAACAAGCCGAAATTACCCGCATCCTCGACGCCCGCCTCGACGCCGCCGCGCGACTTGAAGCCGAAATCGACGCCGCCCTCACCCGCGCCGACGCGTTGCGCCAGTCCACCCTGAAAAAAGCCTTCTCCGGCCAGCTCGTCCCCCAAGACCCCTCGGATGAGCCCGCCGCGGTCCTGCTGGAACGGATCAAGGCTGAGCGCGTAATCACGCCAAAGACAAAGAAAAAGAGGAATGCCCATGCCTGATGTCATCAGCTTCCAAGACGCCATCGACGCGACTGATGGCGAAGACCGCGCCCTGCTGATCGGCAACGGATTTTCGGTAGAGTATTTTAACTACTCAAACCTGTTGGCGGAAGCCAAATTGGAAGATGGTGGCCCGATCAAAGCTCTATTCACTGCCTTGGACACAAGAGATTTCGAAGCAGTCGTCCGATCAATTGAAGACGCCGCTATCGTCGAACGGGCCTATGGCAATAAAGAACACGCGGATCAGTTAGTCAGAGACGCGCAGACGGTTAGGGAAGCGCTCGTTACTGCCGTTAACGAAACACACCCGGAACATCGCGAGGACCTTGAACTCAGGTACGAGAGCGCTTTGGCTTTCCTCAGTCATTTCGGAAACGTGTTCTCCTTGAACTATGATCTTTTGCTCTATTGGGTAAAGATAGATATGCCCAAAATGTACGACGGTTTCGCTCGAGGAGATAGGATCGACGATGGGCGCTTCCTTGGGCCATTTGACGAAGACGCATATTGCCACGTATTCAATCTTCATGGTGGCCTGCATCTTTTCCAAAGTGAAATCGGCGATGTTTATAAAGCGCTAAATGATGGCGATGGTGTAATTGGAAACATCACTCACGAGATCGCAAAAAAAGGCCGCTTGCCGCTCTACGTCGCCGAAGGCACTTCGACGTCTAAGCTTAGGAAGATTAACTCCGTCGAATACCTCCGCCATTGTTATCGTAAGCTACAAGAAACAACTGCCACTGTTTTTGTCTTCGGACACAGCGCCGACTCGAATGACTCCCACATTTACCATGCCATCTTCGGCTCCAAGGCTAAGCACGTCTATTTTGGCGTCTTTCAGCCGAATGCCAAAAAGATCACGGCCTTGGACGCCGAACTCGCAAAGTACAAGAAGCTCGGTGGTGACGACGTGCCGTATAGCTTCTTCGATTCCGAGACAGCTCATGTCTGGGATGGGCCATCAGCAGTAGAGGAAACAAAATGAGCACCGCCCCGATCGTCTCCAAGGTCTGGAGTTTCTGCACCACGCTGCGCGATGATGGTGTCGGCTACGGTGATTACCTCGAACAGCTGACCTATCTCATCTTTCTCAAGATGGCGGATGAATACGCCAAGCCGCCCTACAGCCGTGATGTGGGTGTTCCTGCGGGCTACGACTGGACCAGCCTGACCACCCGCCGCGGCGCGGATCTGGAGGCGCATTACGTAGCCCTCCTGCGCAAGCTCGGTGAGCAAAAAGGCATGCTGGGCCAGATCTTTACCAAGTCGCAGAACAAGATCACCGATCCGGCCAAGCTGTTCCGCCTGATCGACATGGTAGACGGCACACAATGGGTGATGCTGGGTGCCGACGTGAAGGGCGACATCTATGAAGGCCTGCTGGAGCGCAACGCCGAGGACACCAAATCGGGCGCCGGTCAGTATTTCACCCCGCGCGCCCTGATCCGCGCTATGGTGGAATGCATGCGGCCCGAGCCGGGCAAGACGATCGCCGATCCGGCCTGCGGCACCGGCGGCTTCTTCCTCGCGGCCCATGATTTCCTGACAGACGATGAGAATTTCGCGCTCGACAAGGCCCAGAAGTCATTTCTGAAGCATGAAACGTTCTTCGGCAACGAAATCGTCGCTGGTACGCGGCGACTGTGCCTGATGAACATGTTCCTGCATGGGATCGGCGAGATGACCGGCGACTCTCTGGTCTCGCCCGCCGACGCGCTGATTTCACCACCGTCCGAGACCTTCGATTATATTCTGGCGAACCCGCCCTTCGGCAAGAAAAGCTCGATGAGCTTTACCAATGCTGAGGGGGAGCAGGAAACCGACGATCTGACTTACAACCGGCAGGATTTCTGGGCGACCACCTCCAACAAGCAGTTGAATTTTGTGCAGCACATCCGCACGATGCTCAAAACAACTGGTCGCGCGGCCGTAGTGGTGCCCGACAACGTGCTGTTCGAGGGCGGCGCTGGCGAGACAATCAGGCGCAAGCTTTTGCAGAATACCGATCTGCACACGATCCTGCGCCTGCCAACCGGGATTTTCTATGCCCAGGGCGTTAAGGCAAATGTGATCTTCTTCGATAACCGCGCGGCCAGCCCCGATCCGCAAACAACAAAGGTTTGGTATTACGACTACCGCACGAATGTGCATCATACACTCAAGCAGAAACCCCTGACCTTCGCGCACTTGGAAGATTTCATCACGTGCTACAATCCAGCCAACCGGCATGAGCGCGAAGCAACCTGGAACGAGAACAACCCGGAAGGTCGCTGGCGGGCCTACTCCCGCGAAGATCTGCTGCAACGTGACAAGGCCAGCCTCGACTTGTTCTGGCTGCGCGATGCTTCGATGACCGACCTCGAAAACTTACCTGATCCAGAGGTCCTGGCGGAAGAAATTCTCGAGAATTTGGGAGCCGCGATGGAGAGCTTCAATTCAGTTGTGCAGAGCCTAAGATGACTTGCACGATGGCAGATGGAAGATGGAAGATGGAAGTTCTTGCCTCTATATAGAACTAACTTCACTCGAAGGGCTTATTCCGTTCAAAAACCCTTGCTGATCTTGAAACTGACCGCTGTTTCAATTCTTCCAATGATAAAGAGGGAGGCATCCAAGCTCTTTCCCAGAGGTCGATCCCAAAAGCCTGACAAGAAAGGCGCTCGCGCGGCCTTCACCACCAAGTTTTCTGCGTCAGCAACACGGTGTTTTTCCACAGAATGGGCGGATTCCGGACATTCGCGGCACGAAGCACAGAAGTCGGCTATGCACAGATGTATCTGCGCCGGTCTCTGCTCGCGGATGGATCAAAGACACGTCGCAGATCTATTGGTAAAACGCTCAAGGAGTGCATCTTGAAAAGTACCCATGCGGTCAAGATTGATATCGAAGGACTTCCTGAAGGATATTCTGGGCTGCTGTTCGTCGTCGGCCCGGGCTTCGAAACTGGTATCTACCCGCCAATGAATGAACTGATCGCTCCCAGTTCGACAGCTCAAGGGAAGCATCACGAAACCATTTGGGCGTTCGTTTGGCCCACTGATCAACAGCACAAATGTTGTGGATGGTTCAGCTTCGACTGCCTTCCAGATCGAGTAATCCCTGACAATGCTGATGTCGCCCCAGCACACCAACAGCGAGGGATTGCCTCATCTGTCTATCGCTATGTAAGACAGGTGACCGGGCTCGACTTGATTCCCAGTTCTGTCCAGACACCTGAAGCAGTCGCATTTTGGAAAAGCTTAGCGCCTAATTTAGGGAAACTGTAGTTGAACTGCTCGGCCAGGAAAATCCAAGACGGTATTTCAAAACAGGGATAATTAGAATGACCTTGAACACGCTGTTCCCGCACAAGTATTTAAGACCTCTGCCTGAAGTGTATATTCGACTGCGTTATTTCGCCGTGGCAATATTTCTGCTCTTGTTCGCAAGCCACGCCTGCGCTCAGGATCAGAACCTACCTTGTTTTCCCGGATTCGACGGCTACGAACATGTGAATAGCTCGTTTGTCGTGTGCGGCTGTCTTTATGACGGCTATGCTACAAGCGTGGATGGAACATATGTTTGCGCCGGAGGTCTATATGAGCGGTCGGCAACCAGCCCTGACGGACGCCGAGTTGCATGCGGAGGGCTCTATGACCGCTCTGCCACCAGTCCCGACGGATCTGACGTCTGCGCCGGAGGTCTATATGAGCGGTCGGCAACCAGCCCTGACGGACGCCGAGTTGCATGCGGAGGGCTCTATGACCGCTCTGCCACCAGTCCCGACGGATCTGACGTCTGCGCCGGAGGTCTATATGAGCGGTCGGCAACCAGCCCTGACGGACGCCGAGTTGCATGCGGAGGGCTCTATGACCGCTCTGCCACCAGTCCCGACGGATCTGACGTCTGCGCCGGGGGGCTATACGAGCGTTCTGCAACCAGTCCTGACGGACGCCGAGTTGCATGCGGGGGGCTTTTTCAAGGCACAGCACGAAGCCCAGATGGCCAGCACATGTGTTGGGGTGGTTGGGGACGTCGCTGATGAAAGACGCGTGGCTCACCGAGTCGGTGATAGTGGAATGTAGCCGTATTACAACCCGTTACCCATCGGACTTAGGCGGCAATTGGTTGCGGCGATAGTGACTACTTTGCATGCCTTTCTACGGTTGTGATGCCGCAGAGACACACGACAGCTTGCCGCGTTTAGTGCCAGCGTATCGCATAATGCTGCGCCGAGCACGAATGTCCGATAAGGGCGACGGCGTGACCCACAAAGCTGCGGTCGCGCCTGACCTAATGGGATCAACTGCCTTCCCGCCAAACCGCAGCTATAGTTGCGGTCATCGGTAGGACAGGAAGGAGTATTCCGATGGAAATCGCGGTTCTTGGAATTGACTTGGGCAAGACGGTTTGCAGCGTGGCGGGAGTGGACGGCACTGGTGCTGTCGTGATGCGTAAACGTGTGCAACGTTTCCGGCTTCTGGATTTTCTGGCGCAGTTGCCACCTTGTGTGGTCGCCATGGAAGCCTGTGGCGGCGCCCATCACGTTGGGCGGTTTTGTTTGCAGTTCGGTCACGAGCCACGCCTGATGTCCCCGCTCTATGTGCAGCCTTACGTGAAAGTGCACAAGAATGATGACCGGGACGCCGAGGGCATTGCAGAGGCCGCGACCCGCCCGACAATGAGTTTCGTGCCGATCAAGTCGGAAGAGCAACTTGACCTGCAAGCCCTCCATCGGGCGCGAGAGCGGCTTGTGCAGGATCGGACCCGGCTGATCAATCAGGCCCGTGGTTTTCTGATGGAGCGCGGTATTCGTCCGGCGCAGGGGCGGCATGTGTTCCAGAAATTCCTGACAAGGCTCGCCGAAGATCACAAGGACGATCTGACGCCGCGGATGATGGCGCTGCTGGCGGACATGGCTTCCGAGTTGGGCACGATCAACGAAAAGGTCGCCGCACTGGATAGCGAGATCAAATCAGTTGCAGGAGCTGATCAGGACATGCGCCGGCTGATGGAAATTCCCGGCGTCGGGCCAACGATCGCGACTGCACTGGTGGCGGCCGTCGGCAATGGGAAGACTTTTGGCAAGGGGCGAGATCTTGCGGCTTGGCTCGGCCTGGTTCCGCGGCAAGTTACAACCGGGGGCAAAGCCAAGCTGATCGGCATATCCAAACACGGCAACACGTATTTGCGAAAGCTGTTTATTCACGGGGCCAGAACCGTGCTGCACCTTGTCAGGACAGGTCGACCCCACTCGCCAGCTGGGTCGACGGCTTGAAAGTCAGGATGCATGTCAACGTCGCGGCTGTTGCGATGGCCAACAAGTTGGCACGCATCACATGGGCCGTGCTGACAACGGGCGAGCGATATCGTTCAGCCACGGTGGCGAGCACCTGACCGCACGGATGTAGCGGGGAGAAACAAAGGAATCTGCAAGTGAAAAGGAGATGGACCAACGACCTGATCGGCGTCTTGCAAGTCTGACGGGGGGCATGGCCTTTGAAGGCCGATGAGCTAACGAGACACAGGGCGCGCGACTTCCCATCTTGGTCAGGGGCAAACCAAAGGGCCCCGAGAAAGACCGAATACATAGGAGCAGGGTTTGGGCACATCAACAAATCACTTGCAGGGGAAGGCAGTTCATACATGCTCCCCTGAAAAGTCCTCGATTTGGGGTTAGTCTGTTCCTTGCAAAGGAGACAGATGATGAAGCGGTCAAGGTTCACTGAGGAACAGATCATCGGCATTCTGAAGGAGCACCGTAACGGCCCGGTGGGCACCGCCTGCCTGAGCGTGGGGTGATCGTTTAAGGCACGTGCATAACGACGTCGTTAATGACGTGTCTTATGCGGGGCTTGTGATGCGTGGTGACATTCTTGGGCTGGAGCGGCGGCGGCGGTGGGGCGACGAGGAGATCTTCCTGATGCTCGCCTCCGGCAAGGGCATCTCCTCGGTCGTAATGGCGCGCATCATCGGGGTCTCGTAGAAGACCGCGTGGAAGATGGGCCGCGCGATCCTCGAGATGATGGACAACCGCGGTGAGACCGGTATCGTCCGGTCAAGCCGCCACGTTCCTTTCTAACAGGCGGGATGTTGGGGCACGGAGCTTTAGCAACAGATGATCCGCTCCGTGCCGGTTGCAGTTTGCCTTGATGACAGAGTTGTCCTTAGTGGATGGGGTTTGCCTCCATCCACTTCCGGACATCAGCAGCAAGATACCGAACGTTGTAGTCACGCTTGTAAAATTTCGGCCCCATGCGCGTTGCCCGGTAGTTTTCCAAGGTTGGAACCGTGAAGCCCGTCATCTTGGCCACCTGTGCTGTGGTCAGGTAGTTGTTATCGATCTCTCCAACTTTGTTCTCCAGTTTGATGCTCAGCTTCTCGACGACGCGGTCAGCAATGGTATCGACGAGTTTTGCCAGTTCAAATTGGTTCATATTCGCCTCTTAGCGATGCGACAGCAAATTCGCATGTCAAGAGAAGGAGGCGGGGCCCCCTTCAGGCAGTCATGTGCTCATGTGTTTCCAGAACTCATCCGAAATTTGCTGCTGAGCTTCCTCGCAAGCGGCACTTGCCACGCTCCGTCCGTGCCATCTTCTCAGATAGGTTATACGATACCCCAGAAGGCTGCACGAAATGTCGTGCTGAATGCCGAGACGCGCCGCCATTTCGGAATAGGTGCGGCGAAGAACGAATCCTGTAAGACCCGGCATCGATCTTTCATCGGTCCTTGTGAAATGAAACAACGTATCTGCCGACGACGGAAAGACCCACTGGGACCCTGGAGCTGAGTCATTGCCAGCATTCTGAGCTGCAAACAGGCAAAGTTTCATTTGGCGGGAAATCGGCACACTGAACGACGCATTGCGGTTGCCACTAATGCGCAATGTCGAGTTCGCAAAATCTACATCACTCCAGCGCAACCCCAAAAGACCATGCGGAGTCAGACCTGCCAGAAGGCCAAGCCTGTGCATATATCGACGCACCGGGCTCCTCAGTTTTTCAACTTCATCGGTCCAGAGCCTCAGTTCACTCAAAGGGATGGAGCGGGCTTTCGGGGCTTTTGGGGGCTCGACATGAATGTTCCGCGCAGGGTTCCGTCGCGGATTTCCATAGTTCAGATCACAATAATCGTAGGCGCGGGAATAGTCCGACAGAGCCTTCTGAGCAGCCGCAGGGCCCTGATTGATGACAGTTTGTTCATGCCAATCGACCAGTTCACTCCTGTCAATTTCCGCTACGCAGCGCCCAAGGACCGTGGCATGCGCATTCCTCAGTCGGCCTTGGTAAGCAAGCATCGAGTGGTTTGAGATTCCGCGCCGACGCATTTCCTGTTCCAGCGCACCAAACATGATCGCAGCGGAACAATAAGGAAAGTTCCCAATCACGTTGGCAACTGAAAAGCACTCCATATCGTCAATCATTATTTGTCCTTCGAGAGCAGCAATCGCTGCATTGCGCGCGAACCGTGCGGTTCGGAGAAATCGGTTGATTTCGTCAAGAGCGCCGAGGGAGGTGATTCCCCTTGAAGGCTGAGCGATAGATGGGATGTCGATTTTCATTTGTCAATAGATTTGTTGAAAAATCTGAGGTGCTGCCCGTCATCCGACAGGCAGCTCTCACACAATGCCAGTCAGGCAGCGGCCAAATCCGCAAGTTTTTCAACGTGATGACATACTTCATCGACACGAGGATCTTGAGGATCAAACTCTGCCGCGCATACCCATGAAGGATGATCCACGATATCGGCATATTCGAGTGAAAGCAGACGATGCAACTTTTCGAACCTTGATGAAAAAGCCGAAGACCAACGCCAAGCGTTCCTGACTTCGCAGATCAATCGGCTTGTGAACCGTTCATATTCGTGCCCGCCGACAAAACCGGCGACGGCAATCAGTGATGCACCATGTTCCGCGAGGTAGAGCTGATAGGTGCAGAGTTTCGCATTGTCAGCCACCTTGGTTGCAGCGGGCGGGAAAGAAAATTGCTGTGTCATGGAAGATCTCCTTGGTTGCGGGGTCGCGTCGACCGCGCTTCAAGCTCGGAAGAGATTCCTTCCGAGGTAGGGCAGGAGAAGCCCCGAATATTTTCCGACTACCGGCGAACTGATGCTCGCACTTTTTCCACCTCCGCTTCCGCCGTCAGGAGATCATGAACGAGATGCACAAGCGTCATGACTTCGGCAATCATCCGGGCTCGGTGCTCCAGCTTTTTTCCGAAGTCAGAAAGCTGCTGGTGCACTTCTTCACGATATACCGGGCCGTTGTCGAGCCAGCCGCATTCAACCGGGACGCGCCGCATTGTGGATTCCTTCCGGACGGCGTCTTCGAGCACTTCGGCCAGCAGTTCGAGATCAGAGTTGTTTCGCCCCGAAAAAATCTGCCCCGCCTTGAGTGCCAAACTGCTTGCTCGAAGCAGCGACAAATGCCGACGATCCAGCATGCTTTCGAGTTCGCGGCACGCGGAACTTGCGTCACGAGCCGACGCGAGAGCTGCTGTCGCAGCCGCTTCAGGTGTCAGATATTCAGCGTTACATTGAGTCATGGTGGCTTCCTCTTGAGGTTTGCGACCCCCAGGTCGCTTCAAGTTTGCTTCGAGGGAGATCACGACCTGTTCTTGCAGCGCTTTGAAAGGCCCCATTGGTTTCACGAAGAAGACCAATGGGGCCATTCAAGCCACTGGAGAACGAATTCAACTTTCAAGCTTGAGAAGTTTTGGTGACCCCGGCAGGATTCGAACCTGCAACCTGTCCCTTAGGAGGGGACTGCTCTATCCAGTTGAGCCACGGGGCCGTAGAAAACGGTTCGCCTAACGGTTTGAAAGCCCAGATACTAACATCTCGACCTGAATTCAAAGCCAAAAATCTCACTTGACAAACCCCTTAGGAGGCGGTCGCTCTATCCCCTGAGCTACGGGGCCGCATCCGGCCTTAATGCGAGGAATTGCCCGGTTTCGCAACCCGGCATAAGGTGAGTTTGTCTGAAAAACCATATTCACCCGCGTCCCAAACCCGTATGATCGCAACGTTCGACACGCCCCCTATTTCGCGTCGAAACTGCGTTAGCGCCAACACAACCAACAGCATCCGCTTGCGCTGGCTAAACTTTTGGCGCTAATCATATACATCCCCCCCCGACCGAAAGGTATGCGCGTGACCCATCCCCCCGTTACCCCCCGCCGCCCGCTGACCTTGCGTGACGTTTCCGAAGCCTCGGGCGTTTCGGAAATGACGGTAAGCCGGGTGCTGCGCAACCGGGGCGACGTTTCCGACACGACCCGCAAAAAGGTGCTTTTGGCAACCAAGGAGCTGGGCTATGTGCCCAACAAGATTGCGGGCGCGCTTGCCAGCCAACGGGTCAATCTTGTCGCGGTAATCATTCCATCGCTTTCCAACCTCGTCTTTCCAGAGGTGCTGGGGGGGATTTCCCGGGAATTGGAAGATACCGGCCTGCAACCCGTTGTCGGGGTGACAAACTATTCCCCCGAAAAAGAAGAGGCCGTGCTATACGAGATGCTGTCGTGGCGGCCCTCTGGTGTCATTCTGGCGGGGTTGGAACATACCGCAGCGGCCCGCTTGATGATGGAAAGCGCGGGTATCCCGATTGTCGAGATCATGGATGTCGACGGGCCCGGCGTCGATTCCGTCGTCGGCATTTCGCACCGGCGCGCGGGGCTGCATATGGCCGAAGCGATCGTTGCTGCTGGCTACCGCCGGATCGGATTTTTGGGCACGAAAATGCCCGAAGATCACCGCGCCCGAAAACGTCTGGAAGGCTTTGAAGAAGGTTTGGGGGCCGCCGGACTGACCTTGGTTGACCGCGAATTCTACCAAGGTGGGTCGGCGTTGCTAAAGGGCCGCGAAATGACCGAAAGCATTTTGACCCGCAATCCTGATCTGGATTTTCTCTATTATTCCAATGATATGATTGGGGCTGGCGGGCTTTTGTGGTGCCTTGAAAAGGGCATCGATGTGCCGGGCAAACTGGGCCTTGCGGGGTTCAACGGGCTTGAGTTTCTGGATGGCCTGCCCCGCCAGCTTGCCACGATGGACGCCTGCCGCCGTGAAATTGGTCAGCGTGCCGCCGAAATCGTTGCCGGGCGCAGCCATTCGGGCCTGATCGGCGGCGAAGTGATTGAGCTGCAGCCGATCTTGCAGCCGGGCGACACAATCCGCAAAGCCTGATCAGGCCGCCCCTTCTTTCGCAAAAATAGGCCCTGCGCTTTTGGCCGGAGCAGTTGGGTCACGTCAAACTGTCAGCTTTTGGGGCGAAAGGCGGCGATTTTGGCGGGGTCCGTCTCAATCCGGGCCGCGCCGATCAGATCAAGGCAGTAGGGCACCGCCGCAAAGACCGCGTTAAGGCAGGTGGCAATGGCCGCAGGCTTGCCGGGTAGCGTGATGATCAGGGATTTACCTGCAATACCAGCAGCTTGGCGCGACAGAATCGCCGTTGGAACCTCTAACAAAGAGGCGCGGCGCATTTCCTCACCAAACCCCGCCAGCTCTTTTTTCAGCACGTCGGCCACCCCTTCCGGCGTCTCATCACGCGGTGCCGGACCGGTGCCGCCGGTGACCAGAATAAGATCGGCCCCTTCAGCCACCAGACGGCGCAGGGTTTGTGCCACGCTGGCGCGGCCATCCGCGATGATGTCGCGCGTCACCTTGAGCGGCGAGGTTATGACCTCCCGTAGCCACGCCTCGCAGCCGGGGCCGCCCTTGTCTTCATATTCACCGCGGCTGGCACGATCGGATACGGTTACAATGGCGGCCCAGGCGGTCATTTCGCGACCCGTGCGTTGCGGGTAGCAATCAGCTTCAGGCGCAGCGCATTCAGACGGATGAATCCCGCCGCATCCTTCTGATCATAGGCACCTGCATCCTCTTCGAATGTCACATGCTTTTCGGAATAAAGGCTGTGATCGGACCAGCGCGCGACAGTGTGCACCGAACCTTTGTATAGCTTCATGCGGACGGTGCCGGTGACGTGTTCCTGGCTTTTATCAATCAGCGCTTGCAGCATTTCGCGTTCGGGGCTGAACCAGAAGCCGTTGTAGATCAGTTCGGCATAGCGCGGCATGATGCTGTCTTTCAGATGACCTGCGCCAGCATCCAGCGTGATCTGCTCGATACCGCGATGCGCCTCAAGCAAGAGGGTGCCGCCCGGCGTTTCATAGATGCCGCGCGATTTCATCCCGACAAACCGGTTTTCCACAAAGTCGAGCCGCCCGATCCCGTGCTTGCCGCCCAGCTCATTCAGCTTGGTCAGGATCGTCGCCGGGCTCATCGCCTCGCCGTTGATTGCCACGGCGTCGCCACGTTCAAAGGTGATCTCGACCATTTCAGGCGTGTCGGGTGCATCCTCGGGGCTGACGGTGCGCTGATAGACGTATTCGGGGGCCTCCTCGGCCGGGTTTTCCAGCGCCTTGCCCTCGGACGAGGTATGCAGCAGGTTGGCATCAACCGAAAAGGGCGCCTCGCCCCGCTTGTCTTTGGCGATCGGGATTTGGTTCGCCTCTGCAAACTCCAGCAACTTGGTGCGCGAGCTCAGATTCCATTCACGCCACGGTGCGATAACCCGGATCGCAGGATCAAGCGCATAGGCGCTTAGTTCAAACCGCACCTGATCATTACCCTTGCCAGTCGCGCCATGGGCCACCGCATCGGCGCCATGTTCATGCGCAATCCGCACCAGATGCTGCGAAATCAGCGGCCGCGCGATTGATGTGCCCAGCAGGTAAAGCCCTTCATAAAGCGCATTGGCCCGGAACATCGGAAACACAAAGTCGCGCACGAATTCTTCGCGCACATCAACGATATGGATGTTCTCTTCCTTGATCCCCAGTAGCAGCGCCTTTTTGCGCGCCGGTTCCAGCTCTTCGCCCTGCCCGAGGTCGGCGGTAAAGGTCACGACTTCGCAGCCGTATTCGGTTTGCAGCCATTTCAGGATAATCGAGGTATCAAGGCCGCCCGAATAGGCAAGGACGACTTTTTTGGGTGCGGACATGGGGCTGCTCCGGTGTGCGAATATGTTGCAGGCGGAATAGAGGGTTTTGGGCCGTCAAACAAGGGCCGCAGGCATATAGCAATAGGGCTTGCTTTTGCGCTGCAGTGGTTGCAGACCTGCGCCATGACCCATTTTGCTGCCCACGCCCGTGCCGCCACCGATGCCTTGCGCGATCTGTTCGATCCGACGCCATTGCAGCGTAATGATTATTTATCGGCCCGCTACGGCGCTGAAATCTGGCTGAAACGTGAGGATCTGACCCCGGTGCGCAGCTACAAATTGCGCGGCGCTGTCAATGCTATGCGCAAAGTGCGCACCAATCGGCCCGATCAAAAGCACTTCGTTTGCGCAAGCGCGGGGAACCACGCGCAGGGCGTCGCCTTTGCCTGTCGTCATTTTGGCGTCAAGGGCACAATTTTCATGCCCGTCACAACGCCGCAACAAAAGATAGACAAGACCCGCACCTTCGGGGGCGACACCATCGAGATTGTCATGACCGGTGACTATTTCGACCAGACCCTGGCCGCCAGCCAACGTTATTGCGCTGACGTGGGGGCGCATTTTCTGTCGCCTTTCGATGATGCCGACGTGGTCGAGGGGCAGGCCAGTGTTGCCGTTGAAATTTTTGCCCAGCTAGGGTGCGCCCCTGATCTGGTGGTTCTTCCGGTTGGCGGGGGCGGGCTTGCCGCTGGGGTGACGGGGTATTTCCGGGAAGTGGCGCCTGATGTCGACTTTCGTTTTGTCGAGCCCGCCGGCGGGGCCAGTCTGACGGCGGCGGTGGCCGAAGGCGCGCCCGTCACGTTGAAACGGATAAACAGCTTTGTCGATGGCGCCGCTGTCGCCCGAATTGGCACACTGACCTATGCGCGACTGGCGTGGGTGCGCCCGGAACAGGTGTTGCTGGCCCCAGAAGACCGGATCTGCGTGACCATGCTGGAAATGCTCAATATCGAGGGCGTGGTGCTGGAACCGGCCGGCGCGCTTTCCCTTGATGTGTTGCCGCAATTGGCCGATCAGATCCGCGGGAAAACGGTGGTCTGCGTCACATCAGGCGGTAATTTCGATTTCGAGCGTTTACCCGAAGTCAAAGAGCGCGCCCAGCGCTTTGCGGGATTGAAGAAATACTTCATCCTTCGAATGCCACAGCGCCCCGGTGCATTGCGGGAGTTTCTTGCAATGTTGGGCCCTGAAGACGATATCGCCAGGTTCGAATATCTTAAAAAATCGGCACGCAACTTTGGCTCAGTGCTGATCGGGATCGAAACGAAGGCTGCCACGAACTTCAATGCGTTTATTGCGCAGTTGGATAATGCCGGTTTCAGCTATCGTGACATTACCGAAGATGAGACACTGGCCGAGTTTTTGGTCTGAATTACACCTACGGGAATGAACAAACCCGATTTCGGTTTCGCCGTGATATAGCATTACGCAGCAGCAGGGTGAGACAAGCACCCGCTACAGTATCCTGCAACGCGAGCCATAAATTCCCTTTTTGATATGTCATAGCATTCACGAATCGCGGACGAATCCACGGCTGAGACGCTTCCCGTAGCCAAGGCGCGCTCTCCTTCCTGACACATTTCCCCAAATTGCCGAAAACCAAAATTCCACGCACTCCCTTTGAGAAAATGCAGATCATCGCTTAACTTTCTTGTTGGCTGTCCCAGGCACGCAACAGCATCTTCCACCTCGTCCAGAAACAAATCCAACACCTCGGCAAAGCCGTCATCTCCTATCTCGGATCGTAGTTCTGCGACCCGTTCCCAATCAATCATCCCCACCTCCACCATTCACGCCTTCACCATCTGCAAACCTAGGGCACAAAGATTGCCGAAGCGTTAAGACCAAAAGGCGACGAGGCTTCACCGCACCTTAACTCTTTTGCCCTTACGTTCATCAGGCCATCCCGAAGAACAGGTTGCTCAAGTGCCGCATCAGCCCATTCCCACCTGCGCTCAGGACCTACCTCAAGAAGGTATCAGCCGGCGCGTGCTGGTCGTAGACGACAGTCGAATGCAACGCCGGATATTAACGACACTGCTGGCGCGCTCAGGGTATGAGGTGCTAGAAGCGGCATCCGCCGAAGAAGCATTGAAGATTTGCGCAACGATCGAGCCCGATCTGGTGCTGTCAGACTGGATGATGCCGGGCATGTCTGGCATCGAGTTTTGCCGGGCATTTCGCGCGATGCCACGGCAGAGCTATGGCTATTTCGTCTTGTTAACCTCCAAAACCGAAAAAAATGCGGTAGCATTGGGGCTGCAAAGTGGGGCTGACGACTTTCTGGCCAAACCCGTCAATGGCGACGAGTTGCGCGCGCGCTTGGCTGCGGGCGAGCGCATCTTGTGGATGGAGCGCGAGTTGAGACAAAAGAATCGGCTGGTATCTTCGACACTGGCTGAGTTGCAGGGTCTTTACGACTCTATCGACCGCGACCTGACCGAGGCTTGCAAGCTTCAGCAAAGCCTGGTCAAGGAGCGCCATCGTAGCTTTGGCAACGCAGAAGTGTCGTTGCTTTTACGCCCCTCTGGGCATGTGGGGGGCGATTTGGTGGGGTTTTTCCCGATCAACGCCCAGCGGGTCGCAATATATGGCATTGACGTTTCTGGCCATGGCATCACGTCGGCGCTGATGACCGCGCGGCTGGCCGGCTATCTGTCGGGGCACACGCCTGAACAGAATATTGCCCTGATCCAAAACGAGGACGGCACCTTTGATGCCATCGCGCCTCACGAATTGGCAGCCCACCTGAACACGCTGGTCCTGGAGGAAATGGAAACCGAAAGCTATTTCACATTGATCTATGCTGACGTCGATCTAGCTACGGGGCGCGTTCAACTTGTTCAGGCGGGCCACCCGCATCCAGCAGTTTTGCGCGCGGATGGATCAGTCGAGTATGTTGGCAGCGGCGGCCTGCCCGTGGGCCTGTTGGAAGGTGCCAGCTATGAAAGTTTTGACGTCACCCTGACTCCGGGGGATCGCCTGTTTCTAATGTCGGATGGGATTACCGAAGCCATCAACCCGAAGGGCGAAATGTTGAGTGAAGATGGCTTGGCAGCAATGATGGTGCAATACGCGCTTTTGGGCGGACCCGCATTTTTAGAGGGGCTGATGTGGGACTTGAACAGCTTTGTGGAGGGCGACATGGCAGACGACATCTCGGGCGCGTTCCTTGAATTTCGTGACATCAAGGAAAGGGCAGATTAGCGGATGGGGCGCGCGCCACATCGTCAGCACGCCGGGAAAACGGCGTTGCGTGCAGTTGGATTGGCAAACCGTTGGACATGGCGGCTGGACATGGCGGCACGTTGAGTTGCTCTCCAACATGACCGAAGAACAAGTTCGGGCCGCAAACAATTTTCAGATATTCCTGTTACCGTACCGAAAGTTACAAACAACCAAGGGTATACGGTCACAAAGGGGCACGCAGCCCATGGTATTCATGCACGCTCAGACCGCCATGAAGACACCGCACCTTATGGTCTAGCCGTCTCACCCAGTCTCGTGCATGTCTCCCCGTGTGCGCTTGGCGCGCGCGGTAACGTGACCCACATCTTTCATGCGCCTGCACCAAATTGGCTGCCCATTGATACTGCGCATCGGTAGTCAGCTAGGCAGTCAGAACGCTTGTCGCAGGCCGTGCGCCAGAAAAAACCGGACCGGGCTTTCATGCACCGGTGCGACGCGCTTCCTGTGGCTGCATGAAGTGAACCTGTAGGCCTTGGTGAACCGGCATCCGTTCACTGCCGAACAGCCGGGCTTGTGAAGCCAGCCTGTCAGCCATCAGCGCGGCAGTTCGACGCAGGCCATAACGCAGGGCCAGCCAGCAGCAAAAGGCCTGAAGCGGGGCTTCAAAGCCGTTTTGCGTTTGCCAGGCTGGTTCGTTTTTGAGGCTAACTTACCGCATCCATCCCATCGCGCCGCAGACGCTCCAACTGCGCCATTTCATCGGCGTTTAGCGAAATTCCGTTTGCCAATGCCTTACCGCGTGCCGCGAAGCGGCGCTGTGATGGCAGGCGCGCACCCTGACCTATAAACGTCTCGAACAGGGTTTCGGCCCGGTCCAGCGTGTTGGCGCCGCGCCCGGCTGCAAATTTTTCGGGACAAAACGCGATGATCAGTTCGCCGTGGCGTGGCGTAATCGTTGTGGCACCCAGAAATTCCAACGCTTCGGGGCTGGTCAGATCACCGATCATGACCCCGGCCAACAATTCGATCATCGTGGAAATCGCAGAACCCTTGTGCCCGCCGAAAGGCAGCATCGCCCCGGCCAACGCCAGATCGGGGTTGGTAGTCGGTTGGCCATCGGGGTCAACGGCCCAACCTTCGGGCAGCGGCGTGCCAGCGCGGCGGTGCAATTCTACCTCACCGCGCGCGGCAACACTGGTTGCAAAGTCAAAGACATAGGGCATCCGCCCTTTGCGCGGCCAGCCAAAGGCCAGCGGGTTGGTGCCCAACACCGGCTTTGTGCCACCGGTCGGCGCCACCGTTGCATAGCTGGGGCACATCGCAATCGCCGCCAGCCCCATATCCGTCAGCGCCTCGATCTCTGGCCACAGCGCCGAGAAATGGTTGCAATCATTGATCACCAGCGCCGCTAGCCCCAAGGCCCGCGCTCGCTCGGCCAAGACCGGTGCGCCCAATTCGAACGCCGGGTTGGCAAAACCGCCCTTCGCCTCTACCCGCACGATCGCAGAATCGTCCTGGCTCAGAACCGGCACCGCATCGGGCACTACCTTGCCCATCTTAAGGGTCCGCAAACAGCCCTCGATCCGGTAGACCCCATGCGATTTGCACGCATCGCGTTCGCCTGCGACGATGACGCGGGCAATAGGGCCGGCCTGCGTCGCGCTGAACCCTGCATTGGTGAAAATATCTTCGACCATCTCGGTCAGGGCGGCTGTTGTCAGAATCGTCGCTACGCTCATCAAACCATTCCTTTTCTATTGTTCGGCCCCCGCTTTTTTGTAAAAGCGTGATATGTTCTGGCCCAAGTGGGTTGCGTCATTGCATACATATTGTATGCATAAGAAAAGGTTTGCAAGGCACCCAATATGCCCAAACTTACCACAACCCTCCCGACAGCGGGCTTTTAGAAAACGGCACAAGGAACGCGGATATGAGCTTTACCCCCCATGGCAAGCATTTGATCGCCGGCGACTGGATCGGCAGCGATCAAACCTTCAAATCAGAACCGGCGACCGGCCCTGCGCATGATTTTTGCGTTGGCACCGTCGACCTGGTGAACCGCGCCTGCGACGCCGCAGAAGACGCGTTCTGGATCTACGCCTACACCAGCCGCGCCGACCGCGCCGCATTCCTGAACGCCATCGCCGATGAGATTGACGCGCGCGCCGACGCCATCACCCAGATCGGCAGCCAGGAAACCGGCCTGCCCGAAGCCCGCCTTCAAGGCGAGCGCGGCCGCACCGTGGGCCAGCTTCGGCTGTTCGCCTCGCATATTCTGAAGGGCGACTATCTGGACCGCCGCGTTGATCCGGCCCTGCCAGACCGTCAACCCGCACCGCGCCCGGAAATTGTGATGGTCCAGCAGCCGATTGGCCCGGTGGCGGTTTTTGGGGCCTCGAACTTCCCGCTCGCGTTTTCGGTGGCAGGGGGCGACACGGCAGCCGCACTTGCAGCGGGTTGCCCGGTTGTGGTCAAGGGCCACTCGGCCCATCCCGGCACGGGCGAAATCGTGGCCGACGCAATCAAGGCCGCCGTTGAAAAGACCGGCATGCCCAAAGGCGTATTTTCGATGATCCAGGGCGGCAAGCGCGACGTGGGGCAGTCACTCGTGCAGCACCCGCTGATCAAGGCCGTCGGCTTTACCGGTAGCCTCGCTGGTGGGCGGGCGCTGTTTGATCTGTGCGCAGCGCGCCCTGAACCGATTCCCTTCTTTGGCGAACTGGGGTCAGTCAATCCGATGTTCATCCTGCCAGAGGCCGCCGCCGCGCGCGCCGACAGCATGGGCCAGGGCTGGGCAGGGTCGTTGACCATGGGCGCCGGTCAGTTTTGCACCAATCCGGGCATCGCGATCGTGATCGAAGGGCCAGATGCCGACCGTTTTGCCGCCTCGGCCAAGGACGCGCTGGAAAAGGTTGCACCGCAGATGATGCTGACCCCCGGCATCGCCCAAGCCTATCATGAAGGGCAGGCCCGCTTTGCCGGTTCCAATTCGGTCGGCCAGCTTATGGGCGAAGCCACCGAGGGGCGCAGCGTCAGCCCGAACCTCTTTGAGACGACCGGCGCCGTCTTTGCGCAAGCCCACGGCCTGAGCGAAGAGGTTTTTGGCCCGCTGGGTCTGATCGTTCGGGTTGGCTCGGTCGACGAAATGGTCACGCTCGCCAAGGGCTTTGAGGGGCAGCTGACAGCAACCCTGCATATGGATGAAGGGGATATGGAGGCCGCCCGCGCGCTACGCCCCGTGCTGGAGCGCAAGGCCGGTCGGGTGCTGGTCAACGGCTTTCCCACCGGGGTCGAGGTTGTCGATTCCATGGTTCACGGCGGCCCCTACCCCGCCAGCACCAACTTTGGCGCGACCAGCGTCGGCACGCTTTCCATTCGCCGGTTCCTGCGTCCTGTCGCCTATCAGAACATGCCTGCCGATCTGTTGCCGCAAGACATGATGGGCTGACGCCTACCTGACAAATTGCATCGCAATTGGCCAAGCACGCGCCATCGGGCCCGGTATTCTTACCGGGGCCGGTGGCTTTTTGCGTTTTTGTGGCATGACGGGATCGTGGTCGCCTCAAGAATTATACAAGATATATACAGGTAATATTTTTTGTTGATTCAAACCTTCTGTGTCCACATAGTTACCAGACCAAGCGAATCATAATCATCGCCACTTAGGGAGAGAGACTGATGAAACTGACGCTCATGACGGGTAGCCTTTTGGCTGCTGCCTGCCTTGCCACCGCCGCCAATGCGGACAAACTGGACGACATCATGGGTTCGGGGACGCTGCGCTGCGCCGTGACGCTTGATTTCCCGCCGATGGGGTCGCGCGACGCTGACAACAATCCGATCGGCTTTGATGTGGACTATTGCCGCGATCTGGCCGCTGCGCTGGGGGTTGAGGCCGAAATCGTCGAAACGCCGTTCCCCGACCGTATCCCCGCGCTGGTTTCGGGCCGGGCCGATGTTGGCGTCGCCTCGACTTCGGACACGCTGGAGCGGGCCAAGACCGCCGGCTTTACCATCCCCTATTTCGCCTTCACCAACGTTGTGCTGACCCGCGAAGACGCCGGCATCACCGATTTTGACGGCCTCAAGGGCAAGACCGTGGGCTCTGTTGCCGGCACGTTTGAAGGCATTGCGCTGGAAGGCAACGTCAAGGAATGGGGTGAAGGCAGCTACCGTCCGTATCAGTCGCAGGCGGATGTGTTTCTGGCCCTGTCGCAAGGCCAGATCGATGCGACCGTCGTGACCTCGACCGTGGCATCGTCGGTTGTGGCGTCGGGTTCCTATCCGGGCCTGACGATCAAGGGCGATGCGCCCTATGACGTCGACTATGTCGCGCTGATCGCGCTTCGCAATGAATACGGCCTGCTGAACTACCTCGATCTGTTCATCAACCAGCAGGTTCGCACCGGTCGCTATCAGGAACTGTTTGAAAAATGGGTTGGCGGTGACGCCCCCGATCTGACCGTTTCCAAAGTCTACCGTTAATGCGGTCGGGGGCCTTAGGGCCCCCTTCCCCACATTCCTCCCACCCATGGGGCAGCGATGTTCAATTACACATTCCAATGGCGTCAGGCGCTACGGGCCTTGCCGCAGATGCTGGACGGGGCGGTCGTAACCCTTCAGATCGCGATTTTATCGATGCTGATCGGCATCACCTTTGCGGTGTTGCTGGCGGTGGCCCGCAATTCCCCATCGCGCTGGCTGCGGGCCCCGGCAACCGCATGGGTCGAGGTGGCGCGAAACACGCCGGCGCTGTTTCAGATCTATATGGCGCATTTCGGCTTGGGCACTTTCGGTATTCACCTTAGCCCCTATATCGCGCTTTTGGCTGGGATCACCTTTAACAACGCAGGCTATCTGGCCGAAACCTTTCGCGGTTCCTTGCGCGCCATTCCAGGCACGCAGGTGCGGGCGGCACGGTCGCTGGGAATGCGGCAGGTACAGGCCTTTCGTCTGATCATATTGCCGCAAATGTTCCGCATCGCGTTTTTGCCGACCACGAACCAGATGGTCTGGGCGATCCTGATGACCTCGCTTGGGATCACGGTCGGGCTGAACTCTGACCTTGCGGGGGTGACCCAGGATCTGAACGTTCGCAGTTTCCGCACGTTCGAGTTTTTCGCGCTCGCGGCGGTGCTTTATTATCTGATTGCAAAAGCGGTGACGATTGGCGCAAGGCTGATCGCATGGCGCATGTTCCGGTATTGAGGAGGCAGCCATGTTTGACACCGCACTAACCCTGAACGATCTGATGTTTCTGGCCAAAGGTGCCGGCATGACGCTGGCCGTCACTGCCGTGGCCGTTGTTGGCGGCACCTTGCTGGGCATGCTGTTTGGCGTGATCCGTAGCCAGATCAGCCCGTGGCTGGCGCTGCCGCTGACCTTCCTTCTGGATATCTTCCGCTCGGTTCCGCTGCTGATCCAACTGGTTTTGGCCAATGCGTTTCAGGCCATCGTCGGGCTGAACATGCCGCCCTTTACCACGTCCTGCATCGTGCTATCGCTTTATACCTCGGCCTATTGCACGGAAATCGTGCGCGGGGCGATTGCGGCGGTGCCGATGGTGACGCGTCGCGCGGCCCGCTCTTTGGGGCTGAGCTGGGGTCAGGACATGACCCATATCGTCTTTCCCATGGCGCTGCGCGTCGGCCTTCCCAGTTGGATCGGCCTGACCCTTGGCGTGATGAAAGACAGCGCACTGGTGCTGTGGCTGGGCCTGATCGAGCTGTTGCGCGCATCGCAGATCCTTGTGACCCGCCTGCAAGAGCCGATGTTCATCTTGCTGGTGACAGGTGCAATCTACTTTATCCTGAGCTTCCCTATTGCCCGGCTTGGCGGCCAACTCGAAAAAAGGTGGCGTGAGAATGATTGAGATTAAAGACGTTCGCAAATCCTTTGGCCCGCTTGAGGTGCTGAAAGGGATCAACCTGACCGTTGACAAAGGCGAGGTGGTATCAGTGATCGGTGGCTCGGGGTCGGGCAAATCGACCCTGCTGACCTGCATCAACGGGTTGGAGCCGATCAACGCCGGCAAGATCTTTATTGACGGCACCGAGGTTCACGCGAAAAGCACTGACCTGAACAAACTGCGCCGCAAGGTTGGCATCGTGTTTCAGCAGTTCAACGCCTTTCCGCATCTGACCGTGCTGGAAAACGTCACCCTGGCCCCGCGCAAGGTGCTGGGCATGAGCAAAGCCGAGGCCGAGGAAATCGGCATCAAGCAACTGACCCATGTGGGTCTGGGTGAAAAGCTGTCGGTCTATCCGGGGCGCCTGTCGGGCGGGCAACAGCAGCGTATGGCGATTGCCCGTGCATTGGCGATGTCACCCGCCTACATGCTGTTTGACGAGGTAACCTCGGCGCTTGACCCGCAACTGGTGGGCGAAGTTCTGGATACGCTGAAATTGCTGGCGGATGAGGGTATGACAATGATCTGCGTCACCCACGAAATGGGCTTTGCCCGCGATGTTTCAGACCGGGTCGCGTTTTTCCACCAAGGGATCATGGCCGAAATCAACACCCCCGATAAGTTCTTTGGCGCGCCGCAGCACGCTGAAACGCAGAAATTTCTGGCGAGTGTGCGCTGATGGATAACCCCGATGTCATCGTTATCGGCGCGGGTGTGGTTGGCCTTTCCGTCGCGTTGGCGGCACAGGCCCGCAGGTTGAATGTCCGCGTCATTGACCGCGAAGGCCCGGGCGCGGGCGCATCGGCAGGCAACGCCGGTGCCTTTGCCTTTACCGATATCTTGCCGCTCGCCTCGCCCCGGATCATCCGGCAGGCCCCGAAATGGCTGCTTGACCCCTTGGGCCCGCTTAGCGTGCCGCCAAGCTATGCACTAAAAATCGCGCCGTGGATGCTGCGGTTCTGGCGGGCAAGCTGGCCGGCCAGGGTGCGCGCCTCGACGGTGGCGCAGACGGCGATGATGGGGTTTTCCAAAGCCGCGCTGGAGCCGTTTTTGGACCGCGCCGGTCTGACCCATATGCTGCGACACCAGGGTCAGTTGCAGGTCTATGAGGGCGAAGCCGAATTCAACGCCTCGCTTGCCGGCTGGAAAACGCGGGCAGAGGCAGGCATCGAGGTGCAACACCTGAAGGGCGACCAGATTGCCGAGGTTCAGCCAGGCCTTGACCCGCGCTTCACCCATGCAAGTTTTACCCCCGGTTGGTATTCAATCTCGGACCCGCTGGATTACACATTGGCACTGGCCGACCGTTTCCGCGAAGCGGGCGGTCAGATCGTCATTGCAGAGGCGCAGGCGCTGACTGATGGCGGGGTGCAGACCAGCGTTGGCAAGATGACCGGGCGCATTGTGTTGGCGGCGGGCGCTTTCTCGCATCTTCTGGCGCGCACGGCGGGGGTCAAGATCCCGCTGGAAACCGAGCGCGGCTATAACACGACCCTGCCCGCAGATGCGTTTGACTTGCGCACGCAAATCACCTTTGGCGGACACGGGTTTGTGGTGTCTTCGCTGGGCTCGGGCATCCGTGTCGGCGGGGCGGTGGAACTGGGGGGGCTTAAGCTGCCGCCCAATTACGCGCGCGCCGATGCGATGCTGACCAAGGCAAAGCGGT
>NZ_JBLJBV010000018.1:0-72927 GCF_047638075.1 Phaeovulum sp. | reverse complement strand
CGTGCGCCGGGTTCGGCTAAGCGAGCTGCGGCTATGGGTCAGCGAAGGCTGGATCAGGCCCGCAACCGGCGACACAGGGCCGGTTTTTGACGAATTGGACATCGCCCGGATCCGGCTGGTCTGTGATCTGCGCAAGGAAATGTCGCTGCCCGAAGATGCGGTGCCGGTGGTGCTGTCGCTGCTGGATCAGGTGCATGGGCTGCGGCGCGAATTGCGCGATCTGGCCGAGGCGATTGACCAGCAGCCGCAACCGACGCGGCAGGCGATTGTCGCGGCGTGGCGCGCACGCACCGAAGACGAGGGCTGAACGCGCTGTTGATCAAGGTCAAAGCCCGGCCCCCGCCTGATTGGCTATGATGCCAGCGAAAGGCTGAAAGGTTGGACTGATATGAACGCCCGGATTGAAGCGCCAGTTGAGGCCGGAGTGATCACTGCCATTCGGGGCGGTGTCGTGGATGTGGCCTTTGCGCAGCAGGTGCCGCGCATCGACGCGCTTTTATACGCGGGCGGCATCGCGCTGGAGGTGATGTCGCTGGTGGGGGGCGGGGTGGTGCGCTGCATCGCGCTTGGCCCGGTGCGCGGGCTGGGTCTGGGCGCACCGGTTACGGCGACCGGCAAGGGTATCGAGGTGCCGGTGGGCGCGGCGGTTCTGGGGCGGATGCTGAATGTCTTTGGCGCGCCGCTGGATGGGTTGCCGCCCCCCGCCGGGGTCGATCATCGCCCGATCCATCAACCCCCGCCGCCGCTGTCCGAGCGGGTATTGCGCGCCGAAGTGCTGGAAACCGGGATCAAGGCGATTGACCTTTTGTCGCCCATTGAACGGGGCGGCAAGACCGGGCTTTTTGGCGGCGCGGGCGTGGGCAAGACCGTGCTGCTTAGCGAGCTTATTCACAACACGATCGAACATCACCACGGGGTCAGCCTGTTTTGCGGCATTGGCGAGCGGTCGCGTGAGGCCGAGGAGCTGTGGCGCGAGATGGGCGAGGCCGGCGTGCGCGACAAGATGGTGATGCTGTTTGGCCAGATGAACGAAGCGCCGGGCGTGCGATTTCTGATTGGCAAGACCGCGCTGACCATGGCCGAGTATTTCCGCGATGATAAGCGCCAGGATGTGCTTTTGCTGATCGACAACATCTTTCGCTATGTGCAGGCCGGATCAGAGGTGTCGGGGCTCTTGGGGCGGATGCCGTCGCGGGTGGGGTATCAGCCGACGCTGGCGACCGAGCTTGCGACCTTGCAGGAACGGATCTCCTCGACCAAAAAAGGCTCTATCACGTCGATTCAGGCGGTTTATGTGCCTGCCGATGACTTTACCGACCCGGCGGCGGCGGCGATCTTTTCGCATCTGTCGGCCTCGGTCGTGCTGTCGCGCAAACGGGCGAGTGAGGGGCTATATCCGGCGGTGGACCCGCTGGCCTCGGCCTCGGTCATGCTGACGCCGGGGGTGGTGGGGCAGCGCCATTATGACGTTGCGCGCGCCGTGCGCCGGACCCTGGCCGAATATGAGGAGCTGCGCGACATCATCGCCATGCTGGGGATCGAAGAGCTGTCAGCGCATGACCGCGCCACCGTTGCCCGCGCCCGCCGGTTGGAGCGGTTCTTGACGCAGCCATTTTTCACGGTGACCGCCTCGGCCGGGACGGTGGGCAAGCTGGTGCCGATTTCCGAGACGCTGGACGGCTGCGAGGCGATACTGGCGCAGACGGAATTCGATTTGCCCGAAAGCGCCTATTACATGATCGGCGGGCTTTCCGACCTGAAGGGGGCAGCATGAGCATGGCGCGCGATATGCAGGTCAGTCTGCGCCTGCCGGGCCGCGTCTTGTTTGCGGGGCCAGCGGCGCGGCTAAGCGCGACCGCGGCCGATGGTGGCTTTGGGATACTGCCCAATCATGTGGATTTTGTCACGGCGCTGGTGCCCTCGGTCCTGCTGGTGACAGAGCCGGACGGGCAGGAACGGGTCTTTGGCATTGATGAGGGGCTGTTGGTCAAAAAAGGCCACCGGGTCGATATTGCGGTGCGCCGGGCCGTAGAGGGCGACGATCTGGACAGTTTGCGCGAAACCGTGGGCCGGACCTTTGCCGAAATGGAGGATGACGAACGGGTGGCGCGCGCCGCGCTGTCGCGGCTGGAGGCGGATATGGTGCGGCGGTTCAGCATCTTGCGCAGGCCCCACCCATGACCGACAATCACGATAAACCGGCCAAGGACATTGGCGAACGCGCCCGCCGGATGAAGGCCGCGCGCGACGATCCGGGGCCAAGCCCGCTTAGCGGCATCGGCACCTTCGGCATGGTGGGCTGGGCGATTGCGGTGCCAACCGTGGGCGGCGCGTTTTTGGGCCTGTGGCTGGACCGGGTGGCGCCGCAGGGGTTTTCCTGGACCATCGCGCTGATCCTGGGCGGGGTGGTTTTGGGCGCGATGATTGCCGCGGCATGGATCGGCAAGGAAGGGGGCGGCAAATGACGGGCATCGACTGGGGCAGCCTTGGGCTGGGGGCGCTGGCGGGGGGCGTTGGTGCGGCGCTGTTTTTCGCGGGGCTGGCGCTGGGGATGCGGCTGGCGCTGCGCAGCGCGCGGCCCACGCCGATATTGCTGCTAAGCGGGGCGCTGCGCATCGGGGCGCTGCTGGCGTTTGGCGCGCTGGTGGCCAATATCGGCGGCGCGACCGCGCTGGCGGGGTTTGCGCTGGCCTTTGTGCTGGTGCGGTTTGCGGTCATTGCGGTTGCGCGGCCGTCCGCCAAACCGGAGGCCGGGCAATGGAGCTGACGCCCGATGATACCACCGTGTTTGCCTGGCAGGGCATTGCCATCAACGCGACGATTTTCAACACTTGGCTGGTGATGGCGCTGCTGACCGGAATCTCGGTTCTGATCACCCGCAATCTGCGCCCTGATGTGCCGCCAAACCGCTGGCGCACCACGCTGGAGGTGATCGTGCGCGGCATCGAGGGGCAGATCGAGGAAATCACCCGCCGCCCGTCGCGCCCGCTGCTTTACTTTACCGGGACGCTGTTCTTGTTCATTGTCACGGCAAACCTGCTGACGGTGGTGCCGGGGTTCAGGCCGCCCACGGCCTCGCTTTCAACGACGGCGGCGCTGGCGCTGGCGGTTCTGGTGGCAGTGCCGCTGTTTGGCATTATCAGCCGGGGGCTTGGCGGCTATCTGCGCACCTATATCGAGCCTTCCGTGGTGATGCTGCCGTTCAACATCATCAGCGAATTCACCCGCGGCATTTCGCTGGCGATCCGGCTTTACGGCAATATCATGAGCGGGGCGGTCATTGCCGCGATCCTGCTGGGGGTGGCGCCGTTCTTCTTTCCGGTGGTGATGGATATGCTGGGGCTGCTGACCGGGCTGATCCAGGCGTATATTTTTGCCATCCTTGCCACTGTCTATATCTCATCGGCCACGGCGCCCGTGCCGCCCGATCCGACCAAAACCGCAAAGGACCAGACATGACAGATCTTGCCATCATTGCCGCCATTTCGATTTTTACCGCAGGGTTGACGGTGTCCTTTGGCGCGCTTGGCCCGGCACTGGGCGAGGGGCGGGCGGCCTCGACCGCGCTGAATGCCATCGCGCAGCAACCCGATGCCGCCGCCACCCTGTCACGGACCCTGTTTGTCAGCCTTGCGATGATTGAATCGACCGCGATCTATTGTTTTGTCGTTGCGATGATCCTGATCTTTGCCAACCCGTTCTGGAACGCGGCCCTTGCGGCGGCGGGAACGGGCGGCTGAGAATGTCTGTCGACTGGATCACGGTCGCGGCGCAGATCGCCAACTTTCTGGTGCTGGTCTGGCTGCTGAAGCGGTTCTTGTACCGCCCGATCCTGGATGGGATCGACGCGCGCGAGACGGAAATCGCCACGCGGATGGGCGAGGCCCACGCGATCCGCAAAACCGCCGAGGCCGCCGAGGCGGATTACAAGGCGCAGATTGCCAGCCTGCGCGCTGACCGCGCCGATATGTTGGCAGAGGCCCGCCGCACCGCCGAGGCGGAGCGCAGCGCGCTGCTGGCCGAGGCGCGCGCGCAGCTGGTCGCTGAGCAGGCCAAGCACGAGGACGAGCGGCGCGAAGAGGCCCGCCGCTATACCGCCGATCTGCACACATCCGGGGCCAAGGCGCTGCTGGCGTTGACCCGCAAGGCGCTGGCGGATCTGGCTGATGAGACACTGGAGCAGCGTATTGCCGCCCATGCGGTGGCCCGGCTTGGCCCGGTGGCCGCTGATCTGCGCAAGGCCGCGGGCGCGGCGCGCGACGCCGAGGTGCTGACCCGCGATCCGCTGCCCGAGGAGGTGCGCGCGCATCTGAAAGATGAACTGGCGCTGGTGATCCCGGGGTTTGGCGTGCAGTTTCGTGCCGACCCGGATCTTGCGCCGGGGCTGACGCTGCGGCTGGGGGGCGGGCAGGTGGCCTGGACGGTGGACAGCTATCTTGACGGGCTTGAGGATGTTCTGGATGACCGCACCGCGCAGCTATTGGTCAAGGGGCGCACCGATGCGGCCTGATGCTGCAACGCTTTATCTGGTGCAGGCGCTGCTGGATAGCCCGGCGCCGACCCCGAAACTGACCGAGATTGGCCGCGTGGCCGAGGTGGGTGACGGGATCGCGATTGTGACGGGGCTTGCCCGCGCGCTGTCGGATGAGCTGCTGGAATTTGCCTCGGGGGTGCGCGGCATCGTCTTTGATCTGGAGCCGGATCGGCTGGGCGTGGTGTTGCTGGGCCCGTCGCATCGTGTCACCCCGGGTGAAGATGTGCGCCGCAGCGGGCAGGTGGTCAGCGTGCCGGTGGGGCCGGAGCTGTTGGGCCGGGTGATTGACCCGCTGGGCCGCCCGCGTGACGAACAAGGCCCGATTGACGCGAAGGTCCGCCGCCCGGTTGAGGCCGAGGCGCCCGACATCTTGCACCGCACGGCGGTGGCGCGGCCGCTGGCAACCGGGCTGAAGGCGGTGGATGCGGCGGTGCCGGTGGGTCTGGGCCAGCGCGAATTGATCATTGGCGACCGGCAGACCGGCAAGACCTCGATCGCGGTCGATACGATCCTGAACCAGAAAAAGACGGACGTGATCTGTATCTATTGCGCCATCGGTCAGCGCGGCGATGCGGTGGCCAAGGTGATTGGCGCCATTGGTGAGGGCGGGATGACGGGTCAGACGGTGATCATCACCGCGGGCGATGAAGATGCGCCAGGGCTGGCCTATATTGCGCCCTATGCCGCGATGACCATTGCGGAAAGCTTTGCCGCCAAGGGCCGCGATGTGCTGGTGGTGATGGATGATCTGACCCACCACGCCCATTCCTACCGCGAACTTTCGCTGCTGCTACGCCGCCCGCCGGGGCGCGAGGCCTTTCCCGGCGACATTTTCTATGTGCATGCGCGGCTGCTGGAACGGGCGGGCCAATTCACCCCTTCGGCCGGTGGAGGGTCTATTACGGCGCTGCCGGTGGTAGAAACGCAGGCCGAAAACCTGTCGGCCTATATTCCGACCAACCTGATTTCCATCACCGACGGGCAAATCTATCTGTCGCCGCGACTGGTGCGCAAAAACCAGTTTCCGGCGGTGGATCTGGGGGTTTCCGTATCGCGCGTGGGGGGCAAGGCGCAGTCGCGCGCGTTTCGCGATGTGGCGGGCAACCTGCGCGTGACCCTGTCGCAGTTTGAAGAGCTGGAAGAGTTTGCCCGCTTTGGCACCAGGCTCGATGACGCCACCCGTGCGCGCCTGACGCGCGGGGCCGCCGTGCGCGCCGCGCTACGCCAGCCAGAGCGCGACCCGATGCCCGCGTCTGCGCAGTTGGCGGTGCTGATTGCCGCGATGGAGGGTCTGCTGGACGGGATGGACGAGGCGCAAACCGGCGCCGCGATGGCGGCAATTCGCGCCGCGATAGGGGCCGATGACGGGTCTTTGGCCGCGCAGATTGCCGCGGACGCGCCGCTAAGCGAGGCAGACCGCGCGCGAATTCTGGCGCTGGCGGGCAGGGCGATTGAGGCTGGGGGCAATGACGCAAACGCTTGAACTGCTGACCCACCGCACGGAAACGCTTCGCAGTATTCGCGGGATCGTGCGCACGATGAAGACCATGGCCGCAATCAATGCGCTGCCCTATGAGCAGGCCGCAAGCGGGATCGAGGCGTATCGCGCCACCGTGCTGGACGGGTTTCACGCTTTCTTGCACCGTCAGGGCGCCTTGCCGATCGGGCCGGAACCGGGGGCGGTGCCGGTCATGGTGGCGTTCGGGTCTGACCATGGGCTTTGCGGCAATTATAACGAGGTTTTGGCGGAAAAGGCGGTGCAGGTTGGCGCCGATATGCGGGTGATCTGCGTTGGCGCGCAGCTGGAGGATGCGTTGCGGGGTCTGGGCATCACCCCCGAGGCGGTGCTGCTGCCGCCCGCTACGGCCGATGGGTTGGGGCGGCTGGCGGGCCATCTGATCACGCGGCTGGATGTGATGCGCCGCGACAGCATATCGGGGGCGATTGCGGTGACGCTGGTGTTTACCCAGCGGGGCGCGCATGGGCTTCAGGCGCCAACGTCGCAGCGGCTGTTACCGCTGGACCCTGACCTGATTGGCGGGCTTGCGGCGCGGCCCTGGGTGTCGCGCAGCCTGCCGCAGTTCAGCCTGCCGGCGCAAACGCTGCTGGCGGCGCTGGTGCGCGGATTTCTGTTCACCAGCATGTTCCGCGCCGCTGCCGAAGCGCTGGTGACCGAAAACGCCGCCCGTCTGGCGCGGATGCAGCAGGCCGAACAATCGGTCGATGAGCGGTTGGAAGACCTGACCGCCGAAACCCGCGCCGCCCGGCAAGACGCCATCACGACCGAGCTTTTGGATGTGATCATCGGCTTTGAGGCGCTGAAAGACCGCGATAAACGCAAACGGCGCTGATCAGGGGCCGCGGGTCTGGGAATTTTGAAGGTCGGGGCCGTCGATCAGCCAGCTTGGATGGGCCAGAGATTCTAGCGCGGCCCGGTTGGCGATGGTGATGCGCTGACCCTCAACCTTGACGCCCAGTTCCTGCAAGGACCGCATCGCCCGCGACAGGCTTTCCGGGGTCATCCCGATGAAGGACGCCAGCAGCCGTTTTTCCAGCGGCAGCACAAAGCTGGCGTTGGTGGGTTCTGCCGGGGCCGTGCGCAGAAGATAGGCGGCCACCCGTTCGCGCGCGTTGCGCAGCTTTATATCTTTGGCGTGGCGGATGATGCGCCGATAGCACGCGGAAAGTTCGGTCATGGCGGCCAGCGCGAAGGCCGGATCCTTATCGAAAACCGTGCGCACATCGACGGTTGGCATCATGATGATGCGCGTCTTTTCCAGCGTGCGCGCCGACATCAGATAGGGCGAATCCGTAATGCACGCGGCCAGAATGAAGGTGGTGACCGGGCGGATCACCTCTAACGTGGTTTCGCGGTCTTGCCAGCCGGCAAAGAGCTCTACCGCGCCGTCCATGACAATGTGCAGAAAATCCGCGCCCGACGCCTCTTCGAATAACTGGACCTGTGCGGGAAAGGTCTGGTCATAGGCGGCACGGGTCAGCGTGGCGTAGTTTTCGTTGCTCATCGACCGGAACAAGGGAAGTTGGCGAATATCGGAAAGTTCGTTGTCGCGCACGAATCACTGCCCCGGCTATTGTTGATCAATTGATTTATGATAAGCCGTTGGATTCTTTTCGTCCATCGGGGTGGTGCAATTACTTTTTCAAGTTTTCGACATATGTCGGCGCAAAAAATGGATCGGGTAAAATCGGGCATTTTTAGGGCGCAAATTTGCCCGGTTTGATCTGAATCAATTACGGCGGGGTCGGTATCGTCCGTGTTTAGGGGGCCGCGGGCCCACCTATGCGCCTGCAATCCGATCCTGAAAGGAGCGCAAGTTGAGCCAACTTCTTGACCGCCTGAATTTTTTCAAACCCCTGCGCAAGGACACCTTTGCCGGTGGTCATGGCCAGACCACTATCGAAAGCCGCGACTGGGAAGACACCTACCGAAACCGCTGGCGCCACGACAAGATCGTGCGTTCAACCCATGGGGTGAACTGCACCGGGTCGTGTAGCTGGAAGATTTATGTCAAATCCGGGATCGTGACCTGGGAAACCCAGCAGACCGATTACCCGCGCACCCGCCCCGATATGCCCAACCATGAACCGCGCGGCTGTGCGCGGGGCGCAAGCTATAGCTGGTATCTTTATTCCGCGAACCGGGTGAAAACGCCGCTGGTGCGGGGTCGTCTGATGAAACTGTGGCGCGAGGCACGCCGCACGATGGCCCCGGTGGCGGCCTGGACCTCGATTCAGGCCGATGCGGCCAAGCGCGCAAGCTATACCACAACGCGCGGCAAGGGCGGATTCGTGCGCGCATCCTGGGACGAAGTGACCGAGATGATCGCCGCGGCCAACGCCTACACCACAAAAACCTATGGGCCGGACCGGGTGTTTGGCTTTTCTCCGATTCCGGCGATGTCGATGGTGTCTTACGCCTCGGGGGCGCGCTATCTGTCGCTGCTGGGGGGCACTTGCCTGTCGTTTTACGACTGGTATTGCGACCTGCCGCCGGCCAGCCCGCAGACCTGGGGCGAACAGACCGACGTGCCGGAAAGCGCCGATTGGTATAATTCGGGGTTCTTGATCCTTTGGGGCTCTAACGTGCCGCAAACCCGCACGCCGGATGCCCATTTCTACACCGAGGCACGCTATCGTGGCACCAAATCGGCCGTGGTTTCGCCCGACTATTCAGAGGCGGCAAAGTTTGGCGATATCTGGCTGAACCCGCAGGCTGGAACCGATGCCGCGCTGGCGATGGCCTTTGGCCATGTGATCTTGCGCGAATACCATCTGGACCGGCAGGTGCCGTATTTTGAGGATTACACCCGCAAATATTCAGACTTTCCGCTGCTGGTGAAGTTGGAAGAAAACGCAGACGGCAGGCTGGTTCCGGGCCAGATGCTGCGCGCGGCAGATTTCACCGATGCCCTGGGCGAGGCCAACAACCCCGATTGGAAAACCGTGGGCTTTGACGCCAAATCCGGCAATATCGTCGTGCCGAATGGCTCGGTCGGGTTCCGCTGGGGGCAGGACGGGCAATGGAACCTTGAGGAAAAGGCCGCCGGCGCCGAAATTGAGCTGAATACCACGCTTATTCTGGACAGCGACCGCGACGACGTGGTGGGGGTGGACTTTCCCTATTTCGGCGGCGAGGCGCATTCGCATTTCGTCAAGGATGACCGCGGCCAGGTGCTGACCCGTTCGGTCCCGGTTCGGCGGCTGGCGCTGAAAGATGGCGAAACGCTGGTGGCAACGGTGTTTGACCTGTTTTGCGCCAACTACAGCCTTGACCGGGGCTTGGGCGGTGAAAACGTCGCGACTTCGTTTGATGCCGATGTGCCGTTTACGCCGGCCTGGGCGGAAAAGATCACCGGCGTGCCGAAAGACCGGATCATCGCCGTGGCGCGCGAATTTGCCGACAATGCCGAAAAGACAAACGGCAAGTCGATGGTCATTCTGGGGGCCGGTCTGAACCACTGGTACCATATGGACATGGCCTATCGTGGCATCATCAACATGCTGGTGATGTGCGGCTGCGTGGGGCAATCCGGTGGGGGCTGGTCGCACTATGTGGGGCAGGAAAAACTGCGCCCGCAGACCGGTTGGACGGCGCTGGCCTTTGCGCTGGACTGGGCGCGGCCACCACGGCAGATGAACGGCACCAGTGCCTTTTATGCCCATAGCAACCAGTGGCGGTATGAAACGATCTCGGCTGGTGAAATCGTGTCGCCCACCGCGCCTGCGGGCAACTGGGCCGAACGCAGCATGATCGACTACAACATCCAGGCCGAACGGATGGGCTGGCTGCCCTCTGCGCCGCAGCTGAAAACCAACCCGCTTGAGGTAGGGCGCGCGGCCAAGGCGGCGGGCAAATCCGCGGCGGAATATGTGGCCGAGGGGCTGAAATCCGGCGCGCTGCAAATGTCATGCGAAGACCCTGATGCGCCCGAAAACTGGCCACGCAACCTGTTTGTCTGGCGTTCGAACCTGCTGGGATCATCGGGCAAGGGGCATGAATACTTCCTGCGTCACCTGCTGGGCACCGATAACGGCGTTCTGGGCAAGGATCTGGGCGAAGAAGGGCGGCAAAAGCCGCTTGAGGCGAAATGGCACGAAGAGGCGCCCAAGGGCAAACTTGACCTGCTGGTGACGCTAGATTTCCGGATGTCGACCACCTGTGTCTATTCCGATATCGTTTTGCCAACCGCCAGCTGGTATGAAAAAGACGATCTCAACACCAGCGACATGCACCCGTTCATTCACCCGCTGCAAGCGGCGGTGGACCCGGCGTATGAATCAAAAACCGACTGGGAGATTTTCAAACTGATCGCCGCCCGGTTCTCGGCTATCGCGCCCGAAGTTCTGGGTGTGGAAAGCGATATCGTGGCGCATCCCCTGCAACACGACACCGCCGGCGAGATTGCACAATCCGTCGTGGCTGACTGGAAAAAGGGCGAGTGCGACCTGATCCCCGGCAAGACCGCGCCAAGCTATATCGAGATTGAGCGTGATTACCCCAACCTTGGCAAGAAGTTCGCCTCGATGGGGCCGCTGATGGAAAAGATCGGCAATGGGGGCAAGGGCATCGCATGGGATACCAAGGATGAGGTGCACCACCTTCAGGCGCTGAACGGACAGGTGACAGAAGAAGGCGTGACAAAGGGTCTGGCCCGGCTGGATACCGCGATTGATGCGGCCGAAATGATCATGATGCTGGCCCCGGAAACCAACGGCGAGGTGGCCGTCAAGGCATGGCACGCGCTGGAAAAGATCACCGGACGCGAACACGCCCATCTGGCCGCCGCAAAAGAGGACGAAAAGATCCGCTTCCGCGATATTGCGGCGCAACCCCGCAAGATCATCTCATCGCCCACATGGTCGGGGATTGAAAGCGAGGAGGTCAGCTATAACGCGGGCTATACCAACGTTCATGAACTGATCCCGTGGCGCACCCTGAGCGGCCGCCAGCAGCTATATCAGGATCACCAATGGATGCGGGTCTTTGGCGAGGGCTTCGTTACCTGGCGTCCGCCGGTCGATATGAAAACCATCGCGCCGGCGGTGGGTAAGGCGGGCAATTCGAAAACGGTGGTCCTGAACTTTATCACGCCGCACCAGAAATGGGGCATCCACTCGACCTATACGGACAATTTGCACATGCTGACCCTAAGCCGGGGGGGGCCGATCGTCTGGATATCCGAGATTGATGCGCAAAAGGCCGGTCTGGTCGACAACGACTGGGTCGAGGTGTTCAACACGAACGGCGTGCTGACGGCGCGCTGTGTGGTCAGCCAGCGGATCAAGCAAGGCACGCTGTTCATGTATCACGCGCAGGGCAAAACGGTGAACGTGCCGGGTAGCCAGATCACCGGAAAACGCGGCGGTATCCACAACTCGGTCACGCGGACGGTGGTCAAACCCACCCACATGATCGGTGGGTATGCGCAACTTAGCTATGGTTTCAACTACTACGGCACGGTCGGGTCAAACCGCGACGAATTCGTGATCGTGCGCAAATTGGACAAGGTGGATTGGCTGGATAAACCCGCCAAGGTGGAGGCAGCAGAATGAGAGTGCGCGCGCAAATCGGCATGGTGCTGAACCTGGACAAATGTATCGGGTGTCACACATGTTCGGTCACCTGCAAGAACGTCTGGACCAGCCGTGACGGGGTTGAATACGCATGGTTCAACAACGTCGAGACCAAACCCGGCATCGGTTACCCGAAGGATTGGGAAAACCAGAAGCGCTGGAACGGCGGCTGGGAACGCACGAAATCTGGCAAGATCAGGCCCAAACAGGGCGCAAAATGGCGTATCCTGGCCAATATCTTTGGCAACCCGAACCTGCCCGAGATCGACGACTATTACGAGCCGTTCACCTTTGACTATGAGCATCTGAAATCCGCCCCCGAGATGGAGGCCTTTCCAACCGCGCGCCCGCGTTCACTGATTTCGGGCGAGCGGATGGAAAAGATCGAATGGGGGCCGAACTGGGAAGAAATCCTTGGCGGCGAATTCGCCAAACGTTCCAAGGATTACAATTTCGAAGGCATCCAGAAGGAAATGTACGGGCAGTATGAACAGACGTTCATGATGTATCTGCCGCGCCTGTGCGAACATTGTCTGAACCCGGCTTGCGTGTCGGCCTGCCCCTCGGGGGCTATCTACAAACGCGAAGAAGACGGCGTTGTGCTGATCGACCAGGACAAATGTCGTGGCTGGCGGATGTGCGTTTCGGCCTGCCCCTACAAGAAGGTCTATTACAACTGGTCCACCGGCAAGTCGGAAAAATGCACGTTTTGCTATCCGCGGCTGGAATCGGGGCAACCGACGGTTTGTTCGGAAACCTGCGTCGGGCGGATCCGCTATATTGGCGTGATGCTTTATGACGCCGACAAGATCGCGGATGCGGCCTCGGTGGAAAGCGAAAAAGACCTGTATGACGCGCAGCTTGACGTGTTCCTGGACCCGAACGATCCGGCTGTGATCGCGGCGGCCCGCGCCGAAGGCATCCCCGAAGACTGGATCGAGGGCGCGCGCAATTCCCCGATCTGGAAGATGGCGATGGAATGGAAAATCGCCTTTCCGCTGCACCCCGAATACCGCACCTTGCCGATGGTTTGGTATGTCCCGCCGCTGTCGCCAATTCAGACCGCCGCCGAGGCCGGGCAGATCGCTGCGCGCGACGGGATGCCAGATGTGAAAAGCCTGCGCATTCCGGTGCAATACCTTGCCAATATGCTGACGGCAGGGGATGAGGCGCCGGTGGTTTCCGCGCTGGAGCGGATGCTGGCGATGCGTGCCTATATGCGCTCAAAAACCGTGGATGGGGTGATCAACCTTGGCGTTGCCAAGCGCGTCGGGCTGACGCCGCTTCAGATTGATGAGATGTATCAGCTGATGGCCATCGCCAACTATGAGGATCGCTTTGTGATCCCCACGACCCACCGCGAGGTGGTCGAAGATGCCTATGACCTGCGTGGCGGCTGCGGCTTTACCGACAGCAATGGCTGCTCGTCCGGGGTCAGCCCCGGCAAGCTGTTCGGCAGCCGGAAATTCATCACCCCAACGGAGGGATGGCAATGATACGCACCTTCAAGGCGTTGTCGGCGCTGCTAAGCTACCCCAGTGCCGATCTGCAAGAGGCCGTTCCCGCCATTCGCAGCGTGCTACAGGCTGAGACGGTATTGAGCACCCCGCAAAAGGCCGCGTTAGAGCCGCTTTTGCAGCATCTCGCGGGCGGTGATCTGTTCGATCTGCAAGAGGATTACGTCTTGCTGTTCGATCGGTCGCGGACGCTGTCGCTGAACCTGTTTGAACATATCCACGGCGAAAGCCGTGACCGGGGCGGCGCAATGGTGGATCTGCTGGAAACCTACCGCGCCGGCGGGTTTGACCTGGTCGGGCCGGAATTGCCCGACCACCTGCCGGTGTTGCTGGAATTTCTGTCAACCCGGCCCTTGCCGGCAGCGCAGGAAATTCTGGCCGATGCCGGCCCGATCCTCGCGGCGCTGGCCACCCGGCTAAGCCGCCGTGAAACACCCTATGCGGCGGTGTTGAACACGCTGGCCGCCCTGGGTGCGGGCGCAGATAGCGAGGGCGTCGCCGCCGCCCTCGTGGCCCAGCCCGATGACAACCCCGAAGATCTGGAAGCCCTGGATGCGGTTTGGGAAGAGGCCGAGGTTACCTTTGCCCCCGACCCGAATGCAGGCTGCCCGATATCACGCGACATACTGGCAAAGATGACTGCCCCCCTTTCCCCGGCGCAAGCCGCAGCCGCGAAATAGAAGGAGACCCCGGATGCACGGATTTATCTTTGGTATCTACCCTTATATCGCGCTCAGCGTGCTATTGATCGGGTCGATTGCACGTTTTGACCGCGATCCGTTTACCTGGAAATCGGGGTCGTCCCAGCTATTGCGACGCAAACAGTTGATCCTTGGGTCGGTGCTGTTTCACGTCGGTGTGCTGGTCATCTTCGTTGGGCATTTCTTTGGGCTTTTGACGCCGATCTGGCTGGTTGGAGCCTTGGGTATCAGCCACGAGGCCAAGCAGATCCTGGCCGTTGTGGTGGGTGGCATTGCGGGCGTGATGGCGCTGGCAGGGGGGATCATCCTTATTCACCGCCGGCTGACGGACCCGCGGATCCGGGCAACCTCATCGACGATGGATATTGTGATCCTGTCGCTGCTGCTTTTGCAGCTTTGCCTGGGGCTGCTGACGATCTTCATTTCGCTGCAACATCTTGATGGTGGTGAAATGGTGCGGTTCATGCAGTGGGCGCAGGCGATCTTTACCTTTGATGCCAACGCCGCCAGCTATACCGAGGGTGCGTCGATCCTGTTCCAGCTACACGTCTTTGTGGGCCTGACGATCTTCACCCTGTTCCCGTTCAGCCGTCTTGTGCATATGCTTTCGGTGCCTGTCCGCTATTTGTGGCGCCCCGGTTACCAGATCGTGCGTACCAAGAACCGTGCCGTGAAACACCCGGCAGAGTGAACATGATGACACCCTTACTATCTGATGTGACAGTAAACGGCGAAGCGATCTCGGCTGCCGCAATCGCGGACGAGGCGCAAAACCATCCCGCACCAAAGGCCAAGCCCGGTTTGGCCTGGGTCGCGGCGGCGCGGGCGCTGGCAATCCGCGCGCTGCTGCTGCAAGAGGCGGCGCGGCGCGGGTTGACGCCCGACCCGCAGGCCGTAGCCGAAGGACAGGTCGAAACCGCGGATGAGGCGCTGATCCGGCAGCTGTTGGATGAGGCGCTGGATCCGGTGGCGCCCTCTGACGCCGATCTGCGGGCCGCCTATGAAGCGGCGCCAGACCGCTGGCGCGCGCCGACGCTTTATGAGGCCGCGCATATCCTGCTGCCGGTTCGCCCCGGCGATGCCGAAGGGCTGGCGGCCGTGCAGGCGCAGGCGACGGCCCTGCTGGCGCAGATCACCAAGGACCCGCGCGCCTTTGAGGCGCTGGCGCGCAGCAACAGCGCCTGCCCGTCGGGGCAATCGGGCGGCAGGTTGGGGCAGCTGATTTCAGGCGATACAGTGCCTGAATTTGAGGCCGCAATGGATGCGCTGACCGAAGGCGAGATTGCCGCAACACCGGTGGCAACCCGTTATGGGCTGCATATTCTGCGGCTGGACGCCCGTGCCATTGGCGATGTGCTACCGTATGAATCGGTCGCCCCCCGCATCCAGGAGATGCTGGAGAAGGCCGCTTGGGCCAATGCCGCGCGTGACTTTGTGACGCAACTATCGGAACAGGCCACGGTCACCGGCGTCAAATTGAATGCGGCTTGAACAAATGGAACCGGTAAAGGCGGGCGGCAACGGGCGGGTATCACGGCCGTTGCTGGCCCGCCTCTTCAACCCTGACGTCGAAACCCTGTCGCCGGCCTATTTTGGCATGGTGATGGCAACCGGCATCGTATCACTGGCGGCAAGCCAGATCGGGTTGCGCGGGGTGGCATGGCTGCTGTTTGGTGTCGCTGGCGTAACTTATCTGATCCTCTGGGGGCTGACGCTGCTACGGATCAAGCGGCACCCGCGCCGGGTTTTTCTGGATCTGATCGACCATCTGCGCGGTGCGGGGTTTTTCACCATAACCGCCGCGACCGGCATTCTGGGTAGCGAATGTGTGGTGCTGGCCAACTGGGTTGGCATGGGGATCGTGCTGTGGTGGGCGGCGTTGGTTTTGTGGCTGGTGCTGACCTATTCCATTTTCACCGCGTTCACGGTCAAGACACAAAAGCCGACACTGGACCGGGGCATCAGCGGCGCCTGGCTGTTGGGGGTGGTAGCGACGCAGGCGATTGCGGTTCTGGCCTCGCTTTTGGCGGTGCATATGGCGCCGCCGCAGCGTATCGCGCTGGATTTCATTTCGCTGTCGATGTGGCTTTGGGGCGGGATGCTTTACATCTGGCTGATGGCGCTGATCTTTTACCGCTACACGTTCTTTCCGTTTTCGCCCAGCGATCTGACACCGCCTTACTGGATCAATATGGGCGCCATGGCGATTTCGACATTGGCGGGCGCGCTGTTGATCAAGAATGCGCAAGAGGCCGGGTTTCTGCACTCTATCGCGCCGTTTTTGAAGGGGTTCACGATCTTTTATTGGGCTTCTGGCACATGGTGGATTCCAATGTTGCTGATCCTGGGATTCTGGCGCCACATCTACATGCGGTTCCCGCTGACCTATGACCCGCTTTACTGGGGGGCGGTGTTTCCACTGGGCATGTACGCAGTGGCAACCCAGCGCATGGCAGAGGCGTTGGAGCTGGATTTCCTGCACCTATTGACAAGCGGCTTTGCCCTGATTGCCATGGCGGCCTGGCTGCTGACCTTTGGCGCGTTGATCTACCGCCTGGTGCGCAATCCAGGCTGAGGGGCCGGACCGGCCCCCCGGCGCGGGTCTCTAGGCTTCAACCTTGTCGGCAATCACGGCAACACAATCCCCGGGTTTGACCAGCCCTGGAAAATGCCGGGCGGTAAACAGCCCGCCGCGGCGCGCCGGAAGGGTGATGGGCGCAAGGCCGGTGCGCGCCACCGGAAAAATCCGTGCGATCGGCTGGCCCTTCGTGATCTGGTCGCCCAGATCGGCCAGAAACTGAATCAGCCCGCCATCTTCTGCGAAGGTAAAGCAATCATCGTCAGGCATATCCAGCCATTCGGTGGGATGCACTGTTACCTCACCCGCCATGATGCCGGCCGCGATCAGAAAATTGCGCGCACCCCGGATGGCGATTTCGGCGGTGCAGGCGCTGGCCGTGCCGCCGCCGCCCAGTTCGGTGGTCACAAAAATCTTGCCCATTTCCTCGGCGGCGGTGTCATACATGCCAACCGCGTCAATTTCCAGCATCTTGACCGAATAGGGGGCCCCAAAGGCGCGCACCAGTTCAAATGAACGCGCCTCTTGCATCTTGTCCGGCACGATATGGGCGGCGCAAAACGGCAAAAAGTCCAAGGTCTTGCCGCCGGAATGGAAATCGAGCACATAATCCGCCATTGGCAACAAAACCCGTTGGAAATAATCGGCAATCTTTTGGGTAACGGTGCCATCCGGCCTTCCGGGAAAGGCGCGGTTCAGGTTGCCGCGGTCAATAGGCGAGGTTCGGGTTGCCGCCTGAAAGGCCGGATAATTCATCGCCGGAATGATGATCACACGGCCCGTCACCTCATCCGCGCTAAGGCGGGCGGCCAGATCGAACAGCGCAATCGGGCCTTCGTATTCGTCGCCATGGTTCGCGCCGGTCAACACTGCGGTCGGCCCGTCGCCATTCTTGATCACGGTAATGGGGGTCATCACTGACCCCCAGGCGGCATCATCGCGGCTGTAGGGTAGCCGCAAAAACCCGTGGTGGACGCCCTCGGCCGCGAAATCCACCGTTGCTGAAATAGGCGAGGGAACCAGTTGCTGTTGCAGCATCGGCCTAATCCTTTACGAACAGTTTGCGCGGCACATCCGCCAGACATTCGACACCGGTTTCGGTGATCAGAATGCTTTCGGTGATTTCCAGCCCCATATCCTCTAGCCAAAGGCCGGTCATGAAATGGAAGGTCATGCCAGGCTGCAACACGGTCCGGTCGCCGGGGCGCAGGCTCATCGTGCGTTCGCCCCAATCGGGCGGATAGCTGACGCCGATGCCATAGCCGGTGCGGTTATCCTTGACGATGCCGTATTTTGCCAGCACGTCAAAGAAACCCTTGGCGATGTCTTCGCAGGTATTGCCGGGTTTGGCAGCGGCAAGCCCTGCCTCCATCCCTTCGAGCGTGGCTTTTTCGGCCTCTAGAAATGCCTGTGTCGGCTTGCCCAGAAACACCGTGCGTGACAGCGGCACATGATAGCGGTGATAGCAGCCGGCAATTTCAAAGAACGTGCCCATGCCCGCCTGCATCGGCTTGTCGTCCCAGGTCAGATGGGGGGCCGAGGCATCGCGCCCGGACGGCAAAAGCGGCACGATTGCAGGGTAATCGCCGCCCATGTCAGGCGTGCCGCGGATGCCGGCATCATAAATCTCTGCGACCAGATCGCATTTGCGCATCCCCACCTCGATCTTGTCGACGATGCGTTCATGCATCTTTTCGACGATCCGCGCGGCGTTGCGCATATAGGCGATTTCCTGCGGCGATTTCACCGCGCGCTGCCAGTTCACAAGGCCGTTGCAATCGCTGAATTTCGCATTGGGCAGATGCTTGACCAGGGCGCCAAACGCAGCGGCGGTGAACCAGTAGTTGTCCATCTCAACACCGATGCGGGCGTTACCCCAGCCTTTGTCTGCCAAGATTGCGGACAGATAGTCCATCGGGTGGCGTTCGGTTGATTGCACATAATGGTCCGGGTAGCCGATGATGTTTTCGGGCTGGAGATAGGCGGTCAGCCGGGCGCCATTGGCGTCTTGGCCGCGGCCAAACCAGATCGGCTCGCCTACCGGTGGGATGATCACGCATTGATGGACGTAAAAGGACCAGCCGTCGTAGCCCGTCAGCCAATTCATGTTGGAAGGGTCGCTGATGATCAGCAGATCGTGGCCCTTGGCCTCCATCGCGTGGCGCGTTTTGGTCAGGCGCGCGGCAAATTCCGCCCGGCTGAACCTGAGGTGAACGTCAGTCATTATGTGGCCTCCTTGGGGCGCCTCTTGCCCCGGGTTAAACGACAAAGCTGTGACCCGCGCCGGCGGCCCTTGCCCGGGTCACGGCCAGTGCGGCAATCGCGGTATCCTGAATTCCGGTGCCGGTCAGATCGGCCAGGGTGATCTGCGCGGGGGCCGTTCGGCCCGGGCATCTGCCGGCGATGATTGCGCCCAGTTCGGAAAAATCGGCATCGCCCGCAATCAGCCCGGCGGTAATTGCGTGGTGCAATTCACCCATAAGGCGGGTCTGCGACAGGCGGTCTGCCACATAAAGGGTGCGGGCAATCAGCCGCGGGTCAAGCTCGTTCTTGTGTTCGGCGTCTGACCCCATCGCCGTGATGTGCTGGCCGGGTTCAACCACCCTTTCGGGCAGGATAGGGTCTGTTGCGGGCGTGGTGGTGACGATGATATCAGCCCCCGCCACGGCCTCGGCCACGCTGGTCACGGCGGTTGCACAAAAGCCCGGATCCAGCCGCGCCGCTAGTGTTGCCGCCTTGGCCGGATCGCGGGCCCAGATCCGCACGGCCGACAAGCGCCGCACCAAGGCAAGCGCACGCAGTTGCATTTCGGCCTGTTTGCCGGCGCCCAATATGGCCGCGACATGCGCATTTGGGCGTGCAAGGTGGCGGGCCGCGACGGCGCCCGCGGCGGCGGTGCGCACATCGGTCAGATAGCCATTGTCCAAAAGCAGCGCCTGCACCAAACCGGTTTTGGCCGACAAGACCACCATCAGCCCACTGGTCGACGGCAACCCCAGCGCCGGGTTGCCAAAGAACCCCGGGCTTATTTTGATCGCAAAGCTGTCAAGCCCCGGCACATAGGCGGTTTTGACATCGACCTCGCCCCGGTGTTCGGGGATATCCAGCCGCAGAACCGGCGGCATGGCCACGGGTTTCGTCGCCAGCGCGCAAAAGGCATCCTCGATGCAGGTGACGGCGCTTTGATCCAGCGGCACCAGCCTGCGCAGGTCGGTCTCGGTCAATATGGTGATCGGATGGCGCATCAGGGGGTTTCCAGTTCGGGGTCACGGGCCAGAACGCGGGCAAAGAGATCAGGGGCGATGTTGGCACCTGAAAGGATTGCGACCACCGGGCCGGTTACGCGGACCTTGCCCGCCAAAAGGGCCGCCACGCCCACGGCGGCCGCGCCCTCGACGGGGTCACCGGTGGTGGCGTGGATATGGCGCATTGCGGCGGCAATCTGGGCTTCGGTCAGCAGCACGACGCCGTCCAGAAGGGTGCGGCACATCGCAAAGGTGGTGGTGTTGGATAGGCCGATCCCGCCGCCAAGGCTGTCTGCAAGGGTGGGCAGTTCCGCAACCTTGACCGGGTGGCCCGCGGCAAGGCTGGCGGCCATGGCGGCACCACGGGTCATGCTTAGGCCGATGATGCGGGTGTCGGGGCGTAGGCCCTTGACTGCGGCGGCGACCCCGGCGGCAAGCCCGCCCCCCGAAAGCGGCACCAGAAGGGTGCTTGCCGTCGGGCAGTCTGCCAGAATCTCCAGACCCAGCGTGCCCTGACCTGCAACGACGGCGGGGTGATCAAAGGGGGGGATTTCGGTCAGCCCCTCGTCGCGGACCGCGCGGGCGACCTCTTCCATCGCGTCGTCCTGGGTGGCGCCGACAATTCTGATTTCGGCGCCCAGATCGCGCACGGCGGCAACCTTGTTGGCGGGGACAAGCCGCGACAGACATACGACCGCCCGCACCCCGGCGGCCCGCGCGGCGTGCGCCAGCGCGCGGCCATGATTACCGGTTGATGCCGTGACCACCCCGCGGGTCAGGACCTGCGGCGGCAGGGACAAAAGGGCGTTGGTGGCGCCGCGCAGTTTGAAGGCGCCGGTGTCTTGCCGGTATTCCTGCTTTAGAAATACCGGCACCCCTGCCAGATCCGACAGGCTTTTATCAAAGAGGATTGGCGTTTGGCGAACCCGACCTGAAATGCGGGCCTTGGCGGCGCGAATATCGGTCAGGGTGACGGGAAGGTGGTCCATCATTCCCCCAAAGGCAGGGTCATGAGATGCCCGGCGGCACCTGCACCCGGGTCTTTCAGCAGGCGCAGCACATTCCACGCGACAGCGTAGTTTGAGGAAAGGGCCAGCGCCCCGGTGGCGGCCTCGACCTGGTCAATTATACCTGCGGCGCGCACGGCGGTGCAGGAAATGAACAGCGCATCAGAGGTTTTGGCCATCGCATCGCGGGCAAATGCCACAATCTCATCCGGGGATATGCGGGCCATCGCGCGGTCATCGTCCATGTCAAGGCAGGTGAAGCGGTCGACGGTAAAGCCTTCGGTATCAAAGAGTTGCGCGGTAGAGGCCGAGGTGGCCACCGAATAGGGCGTCAGCACCGAAATGCGCCGCGCGCCCATCGCCCGCAGCCCCGCCAGCGTGGCCGAAATGGGCGTGACCACCGCGACACCGGGTTTGCCGCGCTGAACGGCGGCGCGCACCGCCGCGTCACCAATCACCACCGAGGCCGAGCTACAGCCGTAGATCACCGCATCCAGCGGCTCGTCGGGCAGGATCAACGCGGCCGCCTTTGCCAGCCCCGGTTCCATCGCGGCCAGGGTTTCAGGGGTGACGGGGTTGGCATAAGGGATGCGGTTGACATAAACGCCAATACCGCGCGGCGCCAGAATGCGGGCGTAGTCCACCTCACTGGTGTGATCGGTGGCAAGGGCGACCAGCCCGACGCGATGCGGCACGGGGCGGTCGTCAAGGCGGGGTTTTCGGGCAGAGACAAGGATTTCGGTCATTGCGCGGGTCTTCCATAGCGGTATTCAAGCCAACGCAGGATCACTACGGAAACCAGGCTCATCGCCAGGAAGAACACGCCGACCAAGGTGATCGGTTCTATGTAGCGGTAGCTGGCATTGGCGACGGATTTGGCCCGATTCATCAGTTCAAGCACGGTGATGGCCGACAAAAGCGGCGTTTCCTTGAACATTGCGATCAGGTAATTGGCCAGCGCCGGGATCATGGGCGGCACCGCCTGCGGGATGATCACATGCGCCCATGTCTGACGCATGGTCAGGTTGGTTGCGCGGGCGGCCTCCCACTGGCCGCGGGCGACGTTTTCAATGCCGGCACGGTATACCTCGGCGGTGTAGGTGGCATAGTGCAGGCCCATGCCGATGACCCCCGCCACCAGAGGTGACAGCACGATCCCGGCATCGGGCAGCACATAAAAGATAAAGTAGAGCTGCACCAAAAGCGGCGTGCCGCGGATAAACTCTACGAACCCGGCCACCGGGCGCGAGATGACCTTGACCTTTGATCGCCGCGCGATGGCAAAGGCCAGCCCCAGAACCGCAGCAAGGATTGCCGCCAAAAGCGATATGATCAGCGTCAGCCGCAACCCCGCCAGCAGGGTCGGCATGATTTCGGCAACGAAGGTCCAGTCCCATTCCATGCTTTAGCGCACCCCATCCAGCCCGCGCGTCAGGCGGCGTTCCAGCGCGCGCATACCGGCGGAAATCAGCAGCGCCATAGCGAAATACAGCACCAGAATTGTTACGAACGGAACCAGCGTGCTGCCCGTTTGCGCGCGCACCACCTGTGCCTGAAAGGTCATATCCGATAGCGAAATCAGCGAGACAATGGCGGTGGCCTTCAACAGCTCGATCACGTTGTTGCCAAAGGTGGGCATCATCAACGGCAGGGCCTGCGGCAGGATGATGTGGCGCATGCGTTGAAACCGGGTCAGGTTGACCGCGATGCAGGCTTCATACTGGTCACGGGGCACAGACAGGATCGCGCCGCGCACCACCTCGGCGCCGTAGGCCCCCACGTTCAGCCCCAGCGCCATCACCCCCGCCTGCAACGGTGTCAGGGTGACACCCGCAAAGGGCAGCACGAAATACACCCAGAACAGCTGCACAAAGATCGAGGTGCCGCGGAAAAACTCGATATAGATGGTGGCCAGCCACCGCAGCGGCCAATAGGGCGCGACCCGCCCCAGACCCGCCGTAAAAGCCACCACCAGCGCCAGGGCCGAGCCCATTGCCGTCAGCTTGACCGTTACCAGCGCCCCCTGAAAGATCAGGGTCAAATATCCGAACCAGTCGACCATCAGGTTTTGCCCTTGTTGGAAAATCGGGGGCGGCACCCGGTGTGTGCCGCCCACAGGTCAGATCATTCGCCGCACTGTTCCGCGCGGCTGGTCGAGATGGCAGCCGCGGCAGAAAAGCCGTACGGCTCGATGATGGCGGCGAAATCGCCGGACTCTTTCATCTTGGCCAGTTCCACATCAAAGGCATCGCGCAGCGCGGTGTCGTTTTTGTTGAACGCGGCGCCGTCGCAATAAACCGGGGCACCGACAACCGGGGCAAACATTTCAAGGTTCGGGTCGTCGGCCTTTGCCATCAGATCCGAAATTGACAAAACGGGCAGCGAATATGCATCAAGACGACCGTCTTGCAGCATCTTGACCCCCGATTGCCCATCGGGCACCACAATCACCCGGTCACGCGGAACCCCGGCGTTCAGGGCCAGTTTCTCTTCGGTGCCCCCGCCTGGCGCCCCGACCTTGGCGGTTGGGTCTGCGGCAATGTCTTCGTAGGATTTGAAGCCTTTGGGGTTGCCTTTGGGCAGCAAAAGGGCCTCTGCATCGCAGAGCACGGGTTCAGAATAGGCAACGGCCTTGCAACGCTCTGGCTTCATGAACAGGCCCGCGGTGATGACATCATGGCGGTGTGCCTGAAGCCCCGGAATCATTGCGCCATATTCCGAAATGGAGGCCACGACCTCGGGCACGCCAAGACGTTTGAAAATCTCTCTTGCGACATCGGGGGCGGCGCCTGAAACGGTGCCATCGGCGGCAACGGCGGTAAAGGGGGGCTCGTTTGCGATGGCGATGCGGGCAAAGCCCTGCTCTCTCAGATCATCCAGTCTGTCAGCAAAGGCGGGCAGCGGTGCGGCCAGCAAAGCCACGGCTAGAAGGGTCTTTTTCATCGGGTTCGTCCTCTCTGTCGGTTGGGGTCAGACGCGGTGCCCTGCTGCAATGATCTTGCGCAGGAATGCTTGGGTTCGTTCTTGCGTCGGGTTGGTGAATATTTGTTCGGGCGGGCCCTGCTCGATGATCTGGCCCCGGTCAAAGAACAGGACGCGATCAGCGAATTCATGGGCAAAGCCCATTTCGTGGGTGACAAGAAGCATGGTCATGTCGGTTTCCACCGCCAGCTGTTTCATCACCGAAAGCACCTCTTCGACCAGTTCAGGGTCAAGCGCCGAGGTCACTTCGTCAAACAGCATGATGCGCGGTTGCAAGGCCAGGGCGCGGGCAATGGCGACGCGCTGTTTTTGCCCCCCGGAAAGCTGGCTGGGCATGGCGCGGGCCTTGTCGGCCAGGCCGACCATTTCCAGCAGTTCCATCGCGTGAGCTTCGGCCTTGGCGCGCGGCACGCCCTTGGTCAGGATCGGCGCAAGGGTGACATTGTCGAGCACCGATTTATGGGGAAACAGGTTGAAGTGCTGAAACACCATCCCGATGTAATTGCGCATATGGTGCAGATGCGCCTCATCTGCGGGTATTTCCTGACCATTCTTTTGCATGTGGTAAAGCTGTTCGCCACACACCTCTATATGGCCACCGGAAATGGTTTCCAGCGTCATCAAGATCCGCAGGATCGTGGTTTTGCCTGACCCCGAAGGCCCGATCAGGGCCAGCTTTTCACCGGGCATAACCTCAAAGGAAAGGCCGTCTAACACCTTCAGTTTCCCGAAAGATTTATCAAGGCGGTCAACACGAATGATTGGCGTCGTCAAAACTGGCTCTCCCAGGTCAGGTTTGTTGCAGCATTGTCGTGATATAAAATCATGTCAATTTATAAATCGTATCATGACAATAATAATTCCCTGCCCGCAACCCTGGCGGGTCAGATGGGCGTCAACAGCACCTCTGGTTCATCCGCCAGCAACGCCGACACAATCCCCAGCCCGCGCCGCATTTCCTCTTCTCGGGCAGACCCGAGCGAGATTCGGATTGCGTCGCGGCGCCCTTTCTCGGTTGACCGGAACGACCCGCCCGAAGCTATGGCGACGCCTTGCAACCGGGCTTGGGCCACAAAACTTTCTTCGGTCCAGCGGGGGGGCAGGGGTAGCCACAGGTGCAGGCTATGCGGGTGGCAGGTGGGCATTGCATCGCCCAAAACCTGACGGGCGACCGTGTGGCGTTGTGCCAGCGCCGCACGTTGCCACGCAGCCAGCGTGGCCACGGTGCCATCCGTGATCCAATGGCTGAGCAGGTCCACCATCGGCGGGGTGGCCATCCAGTTGGCGACCAGATGCCGGTTTGCGACAGTTGTTGCCAGACGCGGCGGCGCCGTCAGATAGGCCAGCCGCAACCCCGGCAGGGTGATTTTGGTAAAGCCGCAAATATGCAAGACCCGTTCGGGGGCAAGGGCGGCAAAGGCCGGCGGACGGTCAGCGATCATCACGTTCAAAATGTCATTTTCGATGATCGTCAGGTCATGCCGCCGGGCGATCTCGATCAGTTCACGGCGTCGATCTGTCCCCATAAGATTCGCTAAAGGGTTGATAACGTTGGGTTGCAAGTAAACCGACCGGATTGCCCCCTTGCGCGCCGCCTCGTCCAGCGCGTCAGGGCGCATTCCGTCGGCGTCCATCGCGATGCCTTCCAGATGCAGCCCCAGATAGCTGCAAAGCGGCATGATCGAGTGATGGGTCAACGCCTCTGCGGCGATACCCGCGCCAGAGGGGGCGACGCTCATCAGGGCCGCGGTGATGGCAGGGGTGGCGCCGTTGGTGATGGAAATGCTGGCCGGGTCGGCGGCCACGCCCTGGCGCGCCAACCAATCTGCTGCCACCTTACGGTGACGGGGCATGACCATGTTTGGCCGGAACGACAGGGCCGAGCTGGCCGTGATATTTTCAGCCAGCCAGGCAAAGCCCTGTCGCATGCGATTCAGGTGCATTTCCTCGACCACGGGCTTGAGGATCGACAGATCAATGACCTCGCCGGGGCGTTCGGGCAGATAGGGCTGACGCGCCTCGGCCCCTGGTCCCAACACGAATGATCCGCGCCCGATTTCACCCGCGATAAGGCCCCGGCGGCTTAATTCCTCATAAGCGCGGCTGACGGTCTGCACGGATAGGCCCAGATCGTTGGCCAGCTTGCGGTGCGGCGTCAAGCGCGCAGCGGCGGGTAGCGCCCCTGATTCGATGGCCCGCGCGAATTGTTCGGCCAGCGACATATAGGCGGGGCGGTGCAAAAGGGCGGGATCGGGATTCCAATTTGTCATGATTGCAAATCTGGTCAATATCAGGTCAATCTGCAACTGATTTGTTTTTATGGATACCCAACATGCGACTCGACGCCATTGACCTGCGCATCCTGGAGGCCGTCCAGCGGGATGGCCGGATCACAAAGCTGAAGCTGGCCGAAGTGGCGGGCCTGTCGCCTACGCCGTGCTGGCTGCGGCTGCGCAAACTGGAAACCGCGGGCCTGATCGAGGGCTATCACGCGCGTCTTGCCCCGCGCCGTGTGGCCCCGGTGACGACCGTGATCATGGAGATAACGCTGGCCAATCACCGTCAGGCTGATTTTGAGCGGTTCGAGCGCGCAGTAGCCGCCCGGCCCGAAATCACCGCCTGTTGGTCGGTGGGCGGCGGTGTTGACTACTTTGTCAAGGTGATGACGCGTGACATTGACGCCTATCAGCGGCTGGTTGACCAAATGCTGTCCGAGGATATCGGAATCGACCGGTATTTCACCTATATCGTCACCCGCGTGGTCAAGGATGACGGGGCGGTGCCGATTGCGCTGATGGCACCCCGCTAGAGAGTCTCTCTGCCGAAGGCGGGTCTGACAGGTAATTTCGGTTGTGCGGGGGGTCAAATATGGCCCCCTTTTCCTGTCCGGGGGGTGCATCATGGGTGAAATCCTTTCGGAGTATCCCGCATGAATGCCCGTATCCCGCATCCCCCGCCGCATCCGGCCCTTGCCCGCCTGGGCGACCGCAGCCTGCTGCGGGGTCTTGGCTATGTGAATGGTCGCTGGACTGCGGCCAGCGATGTGGCCGACTTTGAGGTGACAGATCCCGCCAGCGGGGCGCTGCTGGCCCGGGTTGCGGCGCTTGGCCCGGCTGAGACCGACAGCGCGATTACAGCCGCTGCCGCCAGCTTTGCGGCGTGGCGCGACCGCCTGCCGCAGGACCGCGCGGGAATTTTGCGCCGCTGGGGGGCGCTGATGCTGGAGGCGCGCGAGGATCTGGCACTGTTGATGACGCTTGAGCAGGGTAAACCGCTGGCCGAAAGCCGGGGTGAAATCGACTATGCCGCATCCTTTCTTGAGTGGTTCGCGGGCGAGGCGCCGCGCATGAACGTGGAAGGCGTTACCAGCCATCTGCCGGGTGCCGAAATGTTTGTGCGGCGCGAGGCGCTTGGCCCGGTGGGGGTGGTGACGCCGTGGAATTTTCCGGCGGCGATGATCACCCGCAAGGTGGCGGCGGCGCTGGCTGCGGGTTGCACCGCGGTGGTCCACCCCTCGTCCGAGACGCCGCTATCGGCGCTGGCGCTGGCAGAGCTGGCGGAACGCGCCGGGGTGCCTGCGGGGGTGTTCAACGTGGTGCCGGGAGATGCGGCGGCAATCGTGGGGCAGATGTGCGCCGATGACCGGCTGCGCGCGATGTCCTTTACCGGCTCAACCGAAATTGGCCGTATGATTGCCGCGCAATGCGCGCCGTCAATGAAACGGCTGGTGATGGAGCTGGGCGGCCATGCGCCGTTGATCATCTTTGCCGACGCTGACCTTGACCGCGCTGTAGATATCGCGATGGACGCGAAATTCGCCACCTCTGGGCAAGACTGTCTTGCCGCGAACCGCATCTATGTGCAGCGCCCCTTGCTGGCCCGCTTTACCAAGGCGTTCGCGGCGCGGATTGCAGCCCTTAGGGTGGGCCCCGGCATTGATGCGCAAACCGATATTGGCCCCCTGATGCACGCCCGCGCCGTGGAAAAGGTCGCCGCCCAGGTCAAAGATGCGCAGGCCAGGGGCGCACGTCTGGTGACCGGGGGCGGGGTGCATCCGGATCTGCCGCTGGCCTATCTGCCCACGTTGTTGGCCGATGTGCCCGCAGATGCGCTGATCGCGCGCGAAGAAACCTTTGGCCCGGTTGCGGCGCTGATGCCCTTTGAGGACGAGGCCGAGGCGATAGCCCGCGCCAATGCCACCCAATACGGGCTGGTTGCCTATGTTGTCACCCGCGACGGGGCGCGGCAGATGCGTCTTTCGCGCGCGCTGGAATTTGGCATGGTCGCGGTGAACCGGGTGAAACTCACCGGTGGCCCCGTGCCTTTTGGCGGCTGGAAACAATCGGGCCTTGGCCGCGAAGGGTCGCGCCACGGGTTAGAGGCTTTTACCGAACTGAAATATCTTTGCATTGATACGGCCGCGTAAGGCCACGAAAGGACAAACCATGCTTGACCGCGATAATGATCTGAACGCCTGGGACCGGGACCATTTCTTTCACCCCTCGACGCATATGGGGGCCCATGCGCGCGGCGATTTGCCCCGCCGGGTGATTTCTGGCGGTGAGGGCGTTTACATCACTGACAGCACCGGCAAGCGCAGCCTTGATGCCTTTGCCGGGCTTTACTGCGTCAACGTCGGTTATGGGCGCACGGAAATTGCAGACGCGATTGCCGAACAGGCCCGCGAACTGGCCTATTATCACGCCTATGTCGGCCACGGTACCGAAGCCAGCATCACCCTTGCCCGGATGATCATCGAACGTGCGCCCAAGAACATGAGCCGGGTCTATTTCGGCCTTTCAGGGTCGGATGCGAATGAAACCAACATCAAGCTGATCTGGTATTACAACAACATCCTGAACCGCCCGGAAAAGAAAAAGATCATCAGCCGGTGGCGTGGGTATCATGGCTCGGGCGTGATGACGGGCAGCCTGACGGGGTTGCACGCGTTTCACAACGCGTTCGATCTGCCGCGTGCGGGGGTCTTGCATACCGAGGCGCCCTATTATTTCCACCGCGAAGATCGCAGCATGAGCGAAGAACAGTTCAGCGCCCATTGCGCCGCCATGCTGGAGGAGATGATTCTGGCCGAGGGGCCCGATACGGTCGCGGCCTTTATCGGTGAGCCGATCCTTGGCACCGGCGGTATTGTGCCGCCACCAGCGGGCTATTGGGCGGCCATTCAGGCGGTGCTGAAAAAGTATGACATCCTTTTGGTGGCCGATGAGGTGGTCACCGGGTTTGGCCGTCTGGGCACCATGTTCGGGTCTGATCACTACGGGATGGAGCCGGACCTGATTACCATCGCCAAGGGGCTGACCTCGGCCTATGCGCCTTTGTCAGGGTCGATTGTCAGCGACCGGATGTGGCAGGTTCTGGTGCAGGGGTCTGATCAGTTGGGGCCGATTGGCCATGGCTGGACCTATTCCGCCCATCCGATCTGCGCCGCGGCCGGGGTTGCCAACCTGAAGCTGATCGACGAATTGGGGCTGGTCGCAAACGCCGCCGAAACGGGGGCCTATTTCCGCAAATCCCTGGCCGATGCGCTGACGGATCACCCCAATGTTGGCGAAGTGCGTGGCGAGGGGCTGGTGGCCGCGGTCGAATTTGTCGAAGACAAGGACGATCGCCGCTTTTTCGACCCCGCGCGCAAGATTGGACCGGCAGTTTCAGCCGCCTTGCTGGAATGTGGCGTGATTGGCCGGGCGATGCCGCAGGGCGATATTCTGGGCTTTGCCCCGCCCCTGTGCATGACCCCGTCCGAGGCCGATACCGTGGTGGCCGCCACCGTCAAGGCTGTCGCCAAGGCTTTGCCCCGGCGCTAGGGGTCAGTGACCGGCGGCCAAGGGTCGCCGGGTTTGCCCGATGGTCTGGCGGAACTGCTGCCGATAAGACCGCGCCAGTGTCTGCGCCGACTGAAAGCCGGTGCGGGCCGCTATTTCGGCAAGGGTCAATTGCGTCTCCATCGCCAGGGCGCGGGCGTGTGACAGGCGGATGCTGCGGTAATAGCGGCCCGCCGACATGCCCAGCGTCGTCGTAAACAGCCGGTCCAGCGTGCGCAGCGATACCGCCGCCTGTTCGGCAATCTGCGGCAGCGGCAGCGGCGCATCGGCGCTTTGGCGCATGTGCAGGATCGCGCGTTGCAGGGGCGCGGGCAGAATGCGGTTGGCCGTGCGGCCTACGGGGCGGTCCGGGGTCGGCGCGGCGGGGTCGGTCTGGTGCTGGAACATATTGGCCACGTCAAACCGCAACGCCGCGTCGGCGCGCTGCCCGATCAGGTCCAGCACCCAGGCCAGCACCCCCTGCGCCCCGCCACAGGTGATGATATTGCCGTCGGTGACATAGGGGGCGGCAACTGGTTTCAGATCCACAAAGGCTTCGGCAAAGGCGTCCAGTTCCAGCCAGTGGATCGTTGCCCTGCGGCCATGCAACAGCCCCGCCGCCGCCAACAGCCACGCCCCGGTATCCAGCGCCCCGATGATCGGCACGCCGCGTGCCTTGCGGCGGATCAGGGTCAGGGTGTCGCGCTGCAAATGGTCGCGCACACGGTAGCCCGCCACCAGCACCAGCGCATCGGTCGCGCCGATACGGTCTGCGGCAATATCCACCCCCACCGCCAATCGCGAAGACGAGATCGCCGGCCCCCCTGTCAGTGACGCCACCTGCCATGAAAACAGCCGCTTTCCTGACAGGTCGCGCGCCGCGCGCAGCGGCTCTATCGCGCTGGCCAGCACCATGTTCGAAAACCCGTCGAACAGCAAAAAGGTGATATTCAGTGGTAATATTGGCGACATCAGCACAATATATGACAGAATCAGCACATACTGCGAGAGGTTTCTCCCTAAGATAAGATCAAATCAAAAAGGGGAATGCGATGAATCGCGATGTTTTCATCACCTGTGCGGTGACGGGATCGGGGCAAAGCCATCTGAAATCGGACCGGGTTCCGGTCACGCCGGCCCAGATTGCCGACGCCTGTATCGAGGCGGCCAAGGCGGGCGCGGCCATTGCCCATGTCCATGTGCGTGACCCAAAGACCGGCACCCCGTCGCGCGACCCCGCGCTATACCGCGAAGTGGTCGACCGGGTGCGCAATTCTGATACCGATGTGGTGCTGAACCTGACCGCCGGAATGGGCGGCGACATTCTTTTGGGCTCGGCCGAGGCACCGCTGCCGCTGTCGCCCGCGACCGATCTGGTCGGCGCGACCGAACGGCTGGTCCACGTCGAGGAACTGCTGCCCGAGATTTGCACCCTTGATTGCGGCACGATGAACTTTGCCGAGGCCGACTATGTGATGACCAACACCCCCGGCACGCTGCGCGCGATGGCCGCCCGGATCAAGGCCGCCGGTGTGCGCCCCGAGATCGAGGCGTTCGACCTTGGCCATCTTTGGCTGGCGAAAACGCTGGTGGATGAGGGGCTGATTGACGATCCGGTGCTGATTCAGCTGTGTATGGGTATTCCCTACGGCGCCCCCGCCGATACCAACAGCCTGATGGCGATGGTCAATAACGTGCCACCGGGCTGGGTCTATTCGATGTTTTCCATTGGCCGGATGCAGATGCCCTATGTCGCGCAGGCCGCGCTGGCCGGGGGCAATGTGCGGGTCGGGCTGGAGGATAATATCTGGCTTGATAAGGGCGTTCTGGCGTCAAACGGCGATCTGGTTGACCGGGCCGGAACGATCCTGACTGCCATGGGCGCGCGGATCATTGGCCCCGCCGAGGTGCGCGAAAAGCTAAAGCTGACCCGCCGCTAAGCGGGCAATAAGAACAACAGGGAGAACTGCCATGGATTTTCAACTATCACGCCGTAACCTGATGCTGGGCACAGCCGCGATGGGGGCCGCGACGCTGATCCTGCCCCGGGGGGCGCGCGCCCAGGAACCGCGCCGTGGCGGCACGATCCGCCTGGCGCAGGTGGGCGGGGCGACATCGGACACGATTGACCCAGCCACCTATGCCGCCGGGCCACTGGTGACCGCGATGCTGGCCGTATGCAACACGCTGGTCGAGATTGACGCCAAGGGCGAGGCCGTTCCCGAACTGGCCGAAAGCTATGAGCCGGATGGCGAAGCGCGGGTCTGGACCTTCCGCCTGCGCGATGGCGCGACATTCTCGGACGGGCGCAAGGTGACGCCGGCGGATGTGATTGCATCCTTCAACCACCACCGGGGCGACGATACGATTTCGGGGGCCAAGGGCTCGCTTGAGCAGGTGATCGACATCCGCGCCGATGGCGATAACGCGGTGGCGTTTGAACTTTCCAGCGGCAATGCGGACTTTGCCTATCTGACCTCGGATTACCATTTCGTCATCATGCCCGCGAAAGACGATGGCAAACTTGACTGGCAGTCGGGTCTTGGCAGTGGCGGCTATGTGCTAGTCGAACATGAACCGGGGGTGCGCTTTACGCTAAAGCGGCGTGATGATTACTGGAAGACCGACCGCGCCTGGTTTGACGAGGCCGTGCTGTTGACGATCAACGATGCGACCGCCCGGCAAAACGCGCTGATGACCGGCGAGGTTGACGTTATCAGCTCGCCCGATCTGGGCACGTTGCACCTGTTGGAGCGTCGCCCCGGCCTGACCCTGGTCGAGGTGACAGGCACCGCGCATTACACGATGCCGATGTTTTGCGACACCGCCCCCTTCAACGACCCCAATGTCAGGCTGGCGCTGAAACACGCGATCAACCGGCAAGAGGTGCTGGACAAGGTGTTGCGCGGCCATGGTCAGATTGCCAACGACAGCCCGATTGCCCCGGCAAACCGCTACTATGCCGCCGATCTGCCGAAAAACGACTATGACCCCGACAAGGCGCGCCATTACCTGAAACAATCGGGTCTGGACGGGCTGAAGATTGATCTGTCGTCGTCCGATGCGGCCTCGGTCGGGGCGCTGGATATGGCGCTGCTGTATCAGCAGGCCGCGTCGGCCGCCGGGATTGACATTAACGTGCACCGCGAACCCGAAGACGGTTACTGGTCGAACGTCTGGCTGAAAAAGCCGTTCTGCGCCAGTTACTGGAATGGCCGCCCGACCGAGGATGACATGTTCAGCCTGGTCTATGCCAAAGGCGCCGAGTGGAACGAAAGCCACTGGGACAACGCCCGTTTCAACGAACTGCTGCTAAAGGCCCGCGCCGAACTGGACGACGGTCTGCGCCGCGAAATGTATACGGAAATGCAGGGTCTGGTCAGCAGTGACGGCGGCACGGTGATCCCGGTTTTCGTGAACTACATTGACGTGCGTAACGACAAGGTTGCCCATGGAGAGGTGGCCAACAACCGCTTCCTTGACGGCTGGAAGATCGTCGAGCGGTGGTGGGCAGCATGAAGATTGCAGCCATTGGCGGCGGCGTTATCGGTGGCGGCTGGATTGCCCGTTTTCTTCTGAACGGGCATGACGTCACCGTTTATGACCCCCACCCCGAAGCCAGCCGCGTTTTGGGCGAGGTGGTTGGAAATGCCACCCGCGCCTATCAGCGGATGCTGCTGGCACCGCTGCCCGAACCGGGGCGGCTGATCTGGGCGGACTCGATTGCCGAGGCGGTCGAGGGCGCCGGTTTCATTCAAGAAAGCGTGCCCGAACGGCTGGACCTGAAACACCGGATTCTGGCCGAGATCGAGGCCGCGGCCCCGGCGGATGCGGTGATCGGTTCCTCCACCTCGGGGTTCAAGCCGTCAGAATTGCGCCAAGGCGCCAAACACCCTGACCGCATCCTTGTGGCGCACCCCTTCAACCCGGTTTACCTGTTGCCCGTGGTCGAAATTGTCGGCGGCGCACCCGACGCCCCAGCGGTAGTGAAATGCTGCGATCTTTTGCGCAGTGTTGGCATGAAACCCGCCGTGATCGCCGCCGAAATTGACGCCCATATCGGGGACCGTCTGCTGGAAGCGATCTGGCGCGAGGCGCTTTGGCTGGTCAAGGACGGTATCGCCACGACCGAGGTAATCGACGACATCATCCGCTATGGCTTTGGCCTGCGGTGGGCGCAGATGGGTCTGTTTGAAACCTACCGCATCGCCGGGGGCGAGGCCGGGATGCGGCATTTTCTGGCGCAATTCGGCCCTGCGCTGAAATGGCCCTGGACCAAGCTGATGGATGTGCCCGACCTTGACGATGCGCTGATCGACATGATTGCCGAACAATCCGATGCGCAGTCCGGCGCCCATTCGATCCGCGAATTGGAGCGGATTCGTGATGACAACCTGATTGGCATCTTGCAGGCTCTGAAGGCCAATGACTGGGGCGCGGGCCAGACCTTGCGCGAAATGGAGAACCGGCTTTATGCCCGCGCCGTGCCTGCACCGGTGGGCTATCCGCTGGTGTTGCACCACGCGCTGGTGCGCGGCGACTGGGTCGACTACAATGGCCATATGACCGAATTTCGCTATCTTCAGGTGATGGGCGATGCGACGGACGCGCTGATGATTCACGTTGGGCTGGATGAGGCCTACCGCGGCACCGGCCATTCCGCCTATACGGTTGAAACCCATATCCGGCATCTGGCGGAAACCTCGGCCGGGGCCAAGCTTTCTGTGGAAACCCGGCTTTTGGGGCATGACGCCAAACGCTTTCGCCTGCATCACAGCATCCGCACCGATGATGGCGTCGAGGTGGCAACCGGCGAACACATGATCTTGCATGTGGATACCGTTGCGGGGCGCGCCGTGCCTATGCCCGCCCCGCTTTTGGCGCGGTTTGATGCGCTTGCCGCGCAGGAAACCGACGCCCCCCCCCTTCATGCCGGGCAAGGTATCCGCAGCATTGGTAAGGGCGCATGAGTGGCGCACAAGGCCACGCGCTGCGCCGCATGATCCTGACCCGGATTGGCCTTGGCCTTGGCACGCTATGGCTGATTTCGGTGCTGGTGTTTCTGGCTGTCAGCCTGCTGCCCGGCGATATCGCGCAGCAGGTGCTGGGCCAATCCGCGACGCCGGAAACCGTGGCCGCCTTCCGGCGTGAACTGGGGTTGGACCGGCCTATCGTCTATCGCTACCTGGATTGGGTTGGCGGTATCGTGCAGGGCGATTTTGGCCAATCGCTGGCCAATGGTCGCCCGGTTTCCGAACTGCTGGCGGGGCGTTTGGGCAATACGCTGTTTCTGGCGGGCTATGCGGCGGTCATTGCCGTGCCGCTGGCGGTGGTGCTGGGGCTGCTGGCCGCGCTGTGGCGCGGTAGCTGGTTTGACCGGGTGATCAATACGCTGACGCTTTCCGCGATTTCGTTCCCTGAGTTTTTCATCGCCTACATCCTGATGTATTGGCTGTCGGTCCGGTTGGGGATCTTTCCCTCGATGGCCAGTTTTGGCCCCCGCCCCGACCTGTGGGATATGCTGACCCGCGCATTCCTGCCTGCGGTGACGCTGGTTTTGGTGGTTACCGCGCATATGATGCGGATGACGCGCGCGGCGGTGGTCAACGTGCTGGGCGCGCCCTATATCGCGATGGCGCGGCTGAAGGGTGCGTCGAACTCGCGGGTGGTGGTGCGCCACGCGCTGCCGAACGCGCTGGCCCCGGTGATCAACGTGATCGCGCTGAATGTCGCGTGGCTGATCACTGGCGTGGTGATTGTCGAGGTGGTCTTTGTCTATCCCGGTCTGGGCCAGTTGATGGTCGATTCCGTGACCAACCGTGACCTTGCAGTGGTGCAGGCCTGCGCGCTGATCTTTGCGGCGGTCTATATTTCGCTGAACCTTCTGGCCGATGTGTTGGCAATTGCCACCAACCCGCGCCTTCTGCACCCGAGGTAGCGGCATGGCAAACCTGACACGCACCCTGCGCCATATCCCGCTGACCGCCCTTTTGGGGATGGTGCTGATCGCGCTTTATGCGGTTGTTGCCATTGGCGCGCCGCTGCTGGCCCCCTTTGGCGAGGCTGAAATTGTTGGCGCCCAGTTTGAACCATGGGGCGGCGACTATATCCTGGGCACCGATGCGCTGGGGCGCGACATGCTTTCGCGGCTGATCTGGGGCGCGCGCAATACCGTTGGGGTTGCTGTGCTGACCACCTTCCTTGCCTTCATCATAGGGGCGGTGCTGGGGCTTTTGGCGGCGGCGCTGGGGGGCTGGGTCGATATGGGCCTGTCGCGGCTGGTCGATCTGTTGATGGCGGTGCCGGCGCTGATCTTTACGCTGCTGGCGCTGTCGGCACTGGGGCCGGGGGTCACAAATCTGGTGATGGTCATCGCGGTGCTGGATGCGACGCGGGTGTTTCGGCTGGCACGCGCCACCGCCATGAACGTGATGGTGATGGATTACGTCGAGGCCGCCCAACTGCGCGGCGAAGGCATCTGGTGGCTGATCCGCTACGAGGTGCTGCCCAATATCGCGGCGCCCTTGGTCGCGGAATTCGGGCTGCGGTTCTGCTTTGTGTTTCTGACCATCTCATCGCTGTCGTTTCTGGGTCTGGGGATGCCGCCGCCGATGGCGGACTGGGGTTCCATGGTGCGCGACAATGCCGCGCTGATCACCTTTGGCGACATCACCCCCTTGCTTCCGGCGGCGGCGATTGCGGTGCTGACGGTGGCGGTCAACTTCGTGGTGGATTGGATGCTTCACCGCGCCTCGGGCCTGAAGGAGTAATCCATGGCACCCTTGCTGGACATCCAGGGACTGAAAGTCGACGCGCGCGGCGAGGACGGCTGGACGCCGATCCTGCATGGCGTCAACCTGCAACTGAACCGCGGCGAGGTGGTCGGCCTGATCGGGGAATCGGGGGCCGGGAAATCAACGCTGGGGCTGGCGGCGATGGGCTATTCGGCCCCCGGTTGCCGCATTTCGGGCGGCAAGATCCTGTTTGATGGCACGGATCTGGCCCACCTTTCGGGCCGTGCTGCACGCAACATCCGTGGCCGGCGTATCGCCTATGTGGCGCAGTCGGCGGCGGCCAGTTTCAACCCCGCCTGGCGGCTGATGGCCCAGTTTCTGGAGGGGCCGCAGATTCACGGCACCGCGTCGCGTCAGGAATCCGAGGCTTTCGCCCGCGACCTTTACAAACGGATGCACCTGCCCGACCCGGACCATTTCGGCCTGCGCTTTCCGCATCAGGTCTCAGGCGGGCAATTGCAGCGCGCGATGGTGGCCATGGCGATGGCCTGTCGCCCCGATGTGATCGTCTTTGACGAACCCACGACCGCGCTGGATGTCACCACTCAGGTCGGCGTGCTGGCCGCAATCCGCAGCGCGGTGCGTGATTTCGGCACCGCCGCGATCTACATCACCCATGATCTGGCCGTGGTCGCGCAGATGGCCGACAAGATCAAGGTCATGCGCCACGGCCGCGAGGTTGAAGAGGCCCCGACCCGGCAGATGATGGAGACCCCGAAAGAAGACTATACCCGTTCGCTTTGGGCGGTGCGCAATTTTCGCCGCGCCGACCGGGTCTTGCCCAAGGCCGAATTTCCGGCGCTGCGGTTGCAGGGGATTACGGCGGGCTATGGTGCGTCAGACGTGTTGCGCGATGTCAGCTTTGAGGTGCCCCGCGGTGCGACGGTTGCGGTGGTGGGCGAATCCGGGTCCGGCAAATCCACGACCGCCCGTGTGATCACCGGGCTTTTGCCGCAGCGCCAGGGTCTGGTTGAACTGGACGGCCAGCCACTGCCGCCGCGTCTGGCGGACCGCAGCCGCGAACAGCTGCGCACGGTGCAGATGATCTATCAGATGGCCGATACCGCGCTGAACCCGCGTCAGACCCTGCGCCAGATCCTGGGCCGCCCGCTGAAATTCTACCATGGCCTGACCGGCACCGCGCTGAACACCCGCCTGAATGAGCTGATGGAGCAGATCGAACTGGACCCGGCCGACTACCTCGACCGTTTGCCGGGCGCTCTTTCAGGGGGGCAAAAACAGCGCATCGGCATTGCCCGCGCGCTGGCCGCCGAACCCACCTTCATCATCTGCGATGAGGTCACCAGCGCGCTTGATCAGTTGGTTGCTGAAGATATCTTGCGCCTGCTGAGCCGGCTTCAGGACAAAACCGGTGTTTCCTACATGTTCATCACCCATGACATTGCCACCGTCCGCGCAATCGCGGATGAGGTGGTGGTCATGCGTCAGGGTCAGGTCATGGATGCGGGAAGAAAAGAAGATGTCCTGACCCCGCCTTTGCACCCCTATACCGCTGATCTTCTGGCCTCGGTCCCCGAACCCGACCCCGATTGGCTGACCCAACGCATCGCGGCGCAATCGGAGCCAGTCAAATGAGCCAAATCACCGACCCCGAGGTTCTGGATTTCATCGCCCGCACCGATGATGCCTACCCACCAGACTCCAACGGTGCCAGCGCGACCGAGAACCGTCGCTATTATGATCAGATGTGCGCCCGCTTTCGCGCGCCGCGCCCCGAAGGGCTGGCCGTCGAAGACCGCAGTATCGGCGGTGTGCCGTGCCGGGTTTACGGCGTCGATCGGGGGGCGTTCGTGCTATACCTGCACGGCGGCGGCTTTGTGGTCGGCGGGCTGGACAGCCACGATGATGTCTGCGCCGAGATTGCCGATGCGACCGGCCTGACCGTGGTATCGGCCGATTACCGGCTGGCCCCGGAACACCGCTACCCGGCGCAAATCACCGATGTGCAGGCGGTCTGGCGGGCGCTGGCCGGTCAGGGCCGGCAGGGTGTGGTCGCGGGCGACAGCGCAGGCGGCAATCTGGCGGCGGCGCTGTGTCTTGCCATGCGCGATATGGCGGGGCCAATGCCGCTGGGTCAGGTGCTGATCTATCCGGGTCTGGGCGGTGATCAAACCGCGCCCTCCTACACTGAAAACGCCATGGCCCCGATGCTGCGTACCCAGGATCTGGCGTCTTACCGCGCCATGCTGCACGGCCCGGACAATAGCGCCACAGACCCGCTGGCCGCCCCGCTGTGCGCGCCAGATCTGACCGGCCTGCCCCCCGCTTTTCTGGTCAGCGCCGATGTGGACCCGCTACGCGATGACGCCCGCGACTATGCCCTGCGCCTGACCGCCGCCGGCGTGCCCGCCCATTGGCGCAATGAACCGCAACTGGTTCACGGCTATCTGCGCGCCCGCCGCACCAGCGACCGCGCAAGGCGCAGCTTTGCCGCAATCATCGCGGCAATCGCACGGATGGCCTGAGGCGGTTTGCGGGATCAGGCCGCAGGCGGATCATCGTCCAGAACATGGGCGGTGCCGGTGATGGTAACGGCGGCAATATCACCCGTGCACAGGGGCAGATCGGACGGTTGGCGCAGATTGAAGGTTGCATCATGGGTGGCGGCCGTTCCGGGCACCGCAATGGGCCGCATCCTGATGCTGCAATCGGCCCCGCCGAATTCGACCTCAAGGATTTCGACCGTGGGGATGCCGTCATCGCGCGGGTTGTGACAGGGGTGCAGATGTAGCTGATCAGGGCGCAGCAGGATCAAGGCGTGGTCGCGCGCCTTTGGTTCATCGACGGGCAGGTGGCCCAATGCACAATGCGCCATGCCCGCGCGCAGCGTTGCGGGCAAGATGATCGCATCCCCCAGAAATTCGGCCGTCAGCCGGTTGCGCGGTTTGCGATATAGCGCGCGTGGCGGGCCGACCTGTGCAAAATGCCCCTCGTGCATGACCGCGATCTGATCGCCATAAGACAGGGCCTCAACCCGGTCATGCGTGACCAGGATCGACGCGATCCCGGCCTTGGCCAGCACGGCGGTGACGGCCTTGCGCATTTCCGCGCGCAGGCCGGTATCCAGCGACGAAAACGGCTCGTCCAGCAGCATCAGGCGCGGTTTGCGCACCATCGCGCGGGCCAATGCGACGCGCTGTTGCTGGCCACCTGACAACTCGTGCGGATAGCGCGCAAGCGAGGGTTTCGACAGCCCGACAAGATGCCCCACATCTGCGATGATCTGCGCGCGGTCGGGTGCTTTGGTCGCGATGCCAAAGCCGATATTGTCGGCAACGGAAAGGTGCGGAAACAGCGCACCATCCTGCGCGACCAGGCCAATACCGCGCAAATGTGTCGGCAGGCTGGTAGTGGCGTCCGCGATCAGCACCCCGTCCAGCAGGATGCACCCGGTCGTCGGCGCCTCGAACCCGGCGATAAGGCGCAGCAGCGTTGTCTTGCCACAGCCCGACGGCCCCACGATTGCCGTGCGCTCGCCCGGCCGCAGTGAAAGGTTGATGTCGCGCACCGCACCAACGGGCCCAAAGGATTTCGACAGGTTTTCAAGGGTCAGGACGCTCATCTGCCGGCCATGCGCCGTGACTGCACGAACAAGACCCAGGTGAGAGGCAGGGACAGGGCGACCATGATCAGCGCATAGGGTGCTGCGGCGGCATAGTCCAGCTCGCCGCTTTTGGCCCAGAACGCCAGTGCCAGCGTGCGCGTGCCATTGGGGGCCAGCATCTGTGTCGCCGTCAGTTCGGTCATGATGCCGATACCCACCAGCGCCGCGCCCACCGCCGCACCCGGCGCGGATAGCCGCATGGTGATCTGCAAAAGCGCCTGGAACGGGTTGCGCCCCAGCACACCTGCCGCCTGTTCCAGTTCTACCGGCGCACGCGCAAGGCTGGCGCGCAGGTTGATCATGGCGCGCGGCAGAAACATCAGCGCATAGGCGGCAAGGATGGTCGCAACACTTTGATATAGCGGCAGTGCCACGCGCACGGTGATTGTCACCAGCGCCAGCGCCACGACAACACCGGGTAGCGCGCCAACGATATAGTTGCCCGCCTCCAGCAGGCGCGGCAGCGGTCCGCTGCGCCGGTTGGCAAGCCACGCGGCCGGTGTTGCCATCACCACGGCCAGCAGCGCACCGCCCACCGCCAGCACCAGCGTCTGCCAAAAGGCAAGGCCGATCGCCCCCATGTCCCAGACCTGCGCACCGCCCGCGACCAGCCAGCGCGCGATGGTCAAAAGCGGCACCCCGAGGCTAAGAGCCGCAACACCAAACGGCAGCGCAAGGCACGGCCAAACTGCACGGCCCAGCCGCATCCGGCGCGGTTTGCGTGCCGCGCCCGATCCGACACGCGCATAGCGCGCACGCCCGCGCAACATGATCTCGGCGGCCAGAACGGCAAGGCAGCAGATCACCAGCACCCCGGCCAGCATGTTGGCCGCCGCACTGTCAAAGCGCGACTGGAACTGATCGACGATGGCCGTGGTGAACGTATCAAAGCGGATAAAGGCAAACAGCCCGTATTCCGTCAAAAGATGCAGCGCCAACAGCAGCGACCCGGCCAGAATTGCCAGCCGCAGTTGCGGGACGACGACATGCAAAAACACCCGCCAGGGCGTATGGCCAAGGGCGGCCGCGGCCTCTTCCAGCCCCGGATCCAGAAAGCGCAGCGCAGCGGCGACGGGCAGATAGACGAAGGGAAAATAGGCCAGGGTTGAAATCAGCACACCCGCAGGCAGCCCGTGCAGGCCGGGCAGCACGGTGATCCACGCATAGCTGTGCACGAACGCCGGCACCGCCAGCGGCGCGATGGCCAACCACGCCCAGACCCGCGCGCCGGGCAGGTCGCTGCGTTCGGTCAGCCAGGCTAGCGCCAGTGACAGCACCACCGAAATCGGCACCGTCAGCGTGATCAGCAAAACGGTGCCGATCAGCAAATCACCCACACGCGGGCGAAACACCAGCGCCGCCACTGTGGGCCAGCCGCTTTGCGCCACCGCCCAGATGACAAAGCCAAGCGGCACCAGCGCGAACACCATCACCAGAACCGCCGCCACGCTGATCAGCGACGGCGCGCGCAGCCGCCGCAGGCGGGGCAGCGGCGCCGGGCTGTAGGCGCGGTGTTCGATGATGCCCATGGCTTACTTGCTCATTTGCTGATGACGATCTTGTGGCGCACCGGTGCGCGCGTATTCAAAGCAAGCCGGCCTCGGTCATCAATGCGCTTACCTTTGCGGCGTTCAGATCGGAAGGGTTGATCTGTGGCGGGTCCAGCGTGTCCAGCGGAACCAGCGCCGGGTTCGATGCCCCGACAAGCGCATATTCCAGCGACTCGCCCGTGCGCAGAATATCCTGCCCGCCCTGCCCCACGATCCATTTCAACAGCTGTTGCGCCGCCTCTGGTTGCTTGCTGGAGGCCAGAACCCCGCCGCCTGACACACTGACGAACGCGCCGGGATCGCCCTTGCCGAAATAGTGCAGCGCCACGTTTTTACTGTTTTCGCCGGTCTTGGCCTGATCGCGGTAGTAGTAATAGTGATAGATGATGCCGCCCTCGACCTCGCCCGCGTTGATCGCCTTCATCACGCTGCTGTTGCCGCGATAGGCGGTAAAGTTGGCTTTCATCCCCTTTAGCCAGGCGCGGGTGGCGTCTTCGCCCTCAAGGTCGAGGATCGCCGCGACGATCGCCTGAAAATCGGCCCCCGTGGGGGACGCGGCCCACCGCCCCTTCCAGGCCGGATCGGCCAGATCCATGATCGAGCGCGGCGCGTCCGCATCGCTCAGCTTGCGGGTGTCATAGGCAAACACGGTCGAGCGCGCGGCAACCCCGATCCAGTGGCCGTCAGTGGGGCGGTATTGCGGTGCCACCATGTCAAGCGTGTCAGGTGCGACGGCGGCAAAAAGCCCGGCATTGTCGACCAGCGCCATGGCGGGCGAATTTTCGGTCAGGAACACATCCGCAGGCGAAGCGGCCCCTTCTGCGACGATCTGGTTGGCAAATTCCGTATCCCCGCCGTCGCGCAGGACCACCTGGATGCCGGTCTGTGCGGTGAACCCCTCCACCCAGGCCTTGGTCAGGTTTTCGTGCTGGGCATTGTAAACGACCAGTTGGACAGCGTCCTGCGCAAAGACAGGGCCAGCCACAGCCAGGGCCCCAAGGGCCAAACCGCTGGTGAGGCATGATCTTCGTGTCAGCATGAGACGCTCCGATGTTTTTACTAAGATATATGAGTCACCTATCTTTATCCGAGCAATTAAGTCAATTATCCTCTCCGCAAAACGGGAAACACTCTCCCTTTCGTGAACGCACCAACACCGGCCCGCGCGCGGGTGAACGCAGCCGGGCGACCAAAAGCCGCCCGGAACGATCATTCAGCCTGGTGCAGGTCGAACCGGTCCGCGTTCATCACCTTGGTCCAGGCCGCGACGAAATCGTGGACGAACCGCTTAGCCCCGTCACGCTGCGCGTAGACCTCGGCATAGGCGCGCAGGACCGAGTTTGAGCCAAAGACCAGGTCGACCCTGGTTGCGGTCCAGCGCACCTGCCCGCTCGCCCGGTCGCGAAGCACATAAAGCCCGTTCTCGATAGGTGCCCAGCTATGGCCCATATCCGTGAGGTTCATGAAAAAGTCGGTGCTGAGCGCGCCGGGCCGGTCGGTGAATACGCCGTGCGGGGTGGCGCCGTGATTGGCCCCGATCACCCGCATCCCGCCGATCAGGGCGGTCATTTCGGGCGCCGAAAGCCCCATAAGCTGGGCGCGGTCCAGCAACAGCTCTTCGGGGGTGACAATATAGTCCTGTTTCACCCAGTTCCGGAACCCGTCATGGATCGGCTCCAGCACGTCGAAAGAGGGGGCGTCGGTCATCTCGTCCGTGGCGTCCCCGCGGCCCGGCATGAAGGGAACCGTCACCGGCACACCCGCCGCAACAGCGGCCTGTTCGACACCGACGTTGCCACCCAGAACGATCACGTCCGCGATACTGGCGCCGGCCCGCGCCGCGATGGGTTCCAGCACGGAAAGGACACGGGCCAGCCGCGCGGGCTCGTTGCCTTCCCAATCTTTCTGGGGGGCAAGGCGGATGCGGGCCCCGTTCGCACCGCCGCGCAGATCCGAGCCGCGAAAGGTGCGCGCGCTGTCCCAGGCGGTGGCGACCAGGTCGGCGGTGCTTAGGCCGCACGCTGCGATCTGCGCCTTTACCGCGTCCACGTCCCAGCCGGTCGGGCCCTGCGGCACCGGATCCTGCCAGATCAGGTCTTCGGACGGTGCGTCGGGGCCGACATAGCGCGATTTCGGGCCCATGTCGCGATGGGTCAGCTTGAACCAGGTGCGGGCGAAAACATCCGAGAAATGTTCTGGATCCTTGTAGAACCGCGCCGAGATTTCGCGGTAGGCCGGATCCTTGATCATCGCCATGTCGGCGTCGGTCATGATCGGGTTGTGGCGAATTGACGGGTCTTCAACGTCAACGGGCTTATCCTCTTCCTTGATGTTGATCGGTTCCCATTGCCAGGCCCCGGCAGGGGATTTTTTCAGTTCCCAATCATAGGTGAAGAGCAGGTAGAAATATCCGTTGTCCCATTTGGTCGGATGCGTGGTCCAGGCCCCTTCAAGCCCGCTGCTGACAGTGTTGCGGCCGACCCCGCGGCTGGTGTGGTTGTTCCAGCCCAGCCCCTGTTCGGTCAGGTCTGCGGCCTCTGGGGCAGCGCCCAAAAGGGCCGCATCGCCGTTGCCGTGGCATTTGCCGACGGTATGGCCGCCGGCGGTAAGGGCGACCGTCTCTTCGTCGTTCATCGCCATCCGGGCAAAGGTTTCGCGGATTTGCGCGGCGGTCTTTAGTGGGTCAGGCTGGCCGTTCACGCCTTCGGGGTTCACATAGATCAGACCCATCTGCACGGCGGCCAGCGGGTTTTCCATGGTCGCCGGGTTTTCCAGATCGCCATAGCGGGCGTCCGAGGGTGCAAGCCACTCTTTCTCGGCGCCCCAATAGGTGTCCTTTTCCGGGTGCCAGATATCCTCGCGGCCAAAGGCAAAGCCATAGGTTTTCAGCCCCATCGACTCGTAGGCGACGGTCCCGGCCAGGATGATCAGGTCCGCCCAGCTGACCTGGTTTCCGTATTTCTGTTTCACCGGCCACAGAAGGCGGCGAGCCTTGTCAAGGTTGACGTTATCGGGCCAGGAGTTCAGCGGCGCAAAGCGCTGGTTGCCGGTCCCGCCGCCGCCGCGCCCATCCGCGATCCGGTAAGAGCCGGCCGCGTGCCAGGCCATCCGGATCATCAAACCACCGTAATGCCCCCAGTCTGCCGGCCACCAGTCCTGACTGTCCGTCATCAGCGCGTGCAGATCCGCCTTTAGCGCGCCCGCGTCCAGACCTTTCAGGGCGTCGCGGTAGTTGAACCCTTTTAACGGATTCGTCTTTGTGTCCTGCTGGTGCAGGATGTCGAGGTTCAACGCATTCGGCCACCATTCCATATTGGTGCGGCCGATGGCGCTATGGGCGCCGTGCATGACCGGGCATTTGCCGCCGTTGTGAGGGGTTCCGTCCATCGTGCTGGTCCTTTCAAGGTCGTTGCGTGCGGTCCCCGCAGGCCGGGGGTTTGCGACAGACTACAGCGCGGTGAATCCATGATAAATTCAATTGGTTCTATAGCTACGATAGGCTAAATCAATGAATACGCTGGCACGCTTACAGGATCCCTCATGCTTACGCTTCGACAAATGGCCTTTCTCGTCGCGATCGCAGAGGAGATGAACTTTACCCGGGCCGCGGCCCGGTGCCACGTCACCCAACCCTCGCTAAGCGCGGGCCTGCGCGAACTGGAGGCACGGCTTGGCGTAAAGCTGGTTGAGCGGACCAGCCGATCGCTTTTGCTGACCGAGGTCGGAGAGGGGGTCGTCAAAGAGGCGCGCAAACTTTTGGAGGGGGTGCACCGCATCGAGACGCTGGCCGCAGCCCATCTGAACCCCGAACAGGGTGATCTGCGACTGGGGGCGATCCCGACCATCGGGCCCTATCTGTTGCCCCGCGCGATCCCAGAGATCCGGGAAACCTTTCCACAGCTGCGCGTCTTTATCCGCGAAGAGATGACCGAAAGCCTGCTGGAGGGGGTGGAAAGCGGCCGGCTGGACCTTGCGCTTATCGCCCTGCCGTTTGAGACGGGGGCGTTGGCGACAACACCGCTATTTTCGGACGGCTATCACCTTGCCACGCCAGAGGGCATGCCGCTTGACGCGGCAAAGCGGGATCTTGATCTGTTGCTTCTTGAAAGCGGTCACTGTCTTCAACGCCACGCGCTGGCGGCGGTAGACACCTCAGCGTTCCGGCGGAACGCGCATTTTGAGGCAACGAGCCTGCCCACCTTGATTGCGATGGTCGGAGAGGGGCTGGGTATGACCCTTCTGCCCAATCTGGCGGTTCGGACCGGGGTGGCAGAGGGGCAAGGCGTTCGCCTGACCCCGCTGCCGGATGCCCATCCGCGCCGGGTGGCGCTGGTCTGGCGCAGAACCACGGCACGGTCCGAAACCTTTCGCACGATCGGAAAGATCCTGTGCCGGGTTGCGCGTGGTGCTGGGGCTTGTCCAACCCCGAGACAGGGAAAAACGTGACTATCCCGCCCCTTTAGCCCAACGCGGGTCACGCAGAGTTTTGGCGCAGGCGCGCGGAACCATTGCCGCGCGCTTGCCGTTGCTTTGGTGCTTAGTCTGCAAATCGCTTTGCGGCCGGCAGGAAGCGCATCAGCAACCAATAGGCCAGCCCCGCCGGGATCAAGCTGGCATACCAGGAGATGTCCGAAAAGGTCAGCGCGACAATAACCCCCAACACCATGGCAATGACGGCCGCCCAGTTGACACCCTTGTAAGGGCCCTCTGGATCGTAAAGCTTGTCCAGATCCAGCGTCTGCTTGCGCAAGATGAAGTAGTCGACGACAAGGATTGCAAATATCGGCCCCAGGAATGCCGAATATGTCTGGATGAAGATCCCAAGACCGGCGGCGGATTCGTCCTTCACCAGTTCCCATGGGAATGTCGCAAAGGCGAGAAGCCCAACCAGCACGGCAGACGTTTTGAACTTGAGGTTGAACACATCCATCAGCGCATAGGCAGGGGGAACCACATTGTTGAGAATGTTGGTCGTCACCTGCGCAAACGCGATGAACAGCAGCGTGGTTACCAAAAGCGGCTTGTTGTCGACGGCGCTTGAAAACACCTTGATCGGATCAACCTCGCCAGTGGCCCCCGATACCATCAATCCGATCAGCCCCATGAACAGGGTGGCCGGCAGGATGGAGTTGGCATAGATCATCGCTTGCTTGATCGGCCCGACATTATGGCGCAATTCGCGCGAATAGTCCGATACGTTCAGCATCATGGTGCTGTAGATGCCGAGGAACAGCATGGTTGCCCCCCAGAACGGCGCGCCCCAGGTCCCCTCCACATTGACCAGGTTGGCCATGATCTCATCGCCGTATTTGTTGATGACGCTGAAGAACATATAAACCAGCGAACAGATGATGAAGACCGACCCGATGTTTTCCAGCCATTTGATACCATGGAAACCCAACACCGACAGGCCGATTTGCAGGAACTGAAAGCCGATGAAGAAGAGCCAGATGTTGGAATAATCGAACAGCGTATCTGACACGAGGTTCAGGGCGCCCGCGCCAATCCAGCTTTGAAATCCGAACCAGACAATCGCCGGAACCGAACGGACCAACGCCGGAATGCGGGTTCCGGTAAACCCAAAGGCCGACCGCGCCTGAACCATGAACGGGATTCCGTATTTGTGCCCGGCCTGCCCGTTGATCATCAGCGCAACCCCGATCACGGTGCAGCCGATTGCGATGGCCAGAAAGGTCTGAAGCAGGTTCAGCGTGCCCACAAGGCCCGAACCGACCGTAAACGTTCCAATCGACACGCACCCGCCCAGCCAGGCAAAAAGATAGGATACCGGGCCCATGATCCGTGTATTCTGGGGTGCCAGGCTTTCCTCGCCAATTGCCTTGTGGTCGATCGCCTCTACACGAGGCGCCTCCATTTGCGTTGTCACCGTCATATTTTGTCCTCCTCCTTCAAAATTATGCTCAGATCGGGGTGGCGTAGGCCCCTATCTTGCTGGTCTTGAGCCCGCAGCCGATCAGCGCCTCGATCATTCGTGTTGCTACGGTCACACCGTCGATGACCGGCACGCCGGTCTCTTTGGTCAGCCATTCGGTCAGATCGGCCATGCCCGCACAGCCCAGCACGACCGCCTCGCAGCGATCCTCGCGCACTGCCTTCAGGATCTCATCGCGCACCTTCTCTTTCGCGCCTGACCCCTCCTCCTCAAGGGCCAGTACCGGGATCTCGGCCGAGCGGACGCGACGGCATTGGTGCGACAGGCCGTAGCCGTGGATCAGGTGTTCAATGACCGGAACAGACCGCGGCAGCGTCGTCACCACCGAGAATGATGTGGCGATCATGCTCGCAGCTTTGACAGCAGCTTCGCAGATCCCCAGGACAGGCCCCGTGAACACTTCGCGGCAAGCGCCGATGCCAGGATCGTCAAAACAGGCGACAACCACCCCGTCCAGACCTTCCTTTTCGGCCTGTTTCAGTCGCGCCAACAGGCCCGGCACCGACATCGCCTCATCGTGGTGGCCTTGGATGCTGGCAGGCGCATCCTGGCCGGTGGCCGCTATTATCGTCGTCCCGTTGCTTGCAACCTGTCGCGCGCTTGCGACGATCTTGTCTGTCATCGAGACTGTCGAATTGGGGTTCATGATCAGAATTTGCATAACGCCTCCCAGTTTGTCATCAAAAATTGTTAACAAACATTTCTCATCAGATCAATATTTTTGTCAACAAGACATTGCGCGACGGTCTCGGTCTCGACTAGAATTGAGCCATGACAAGTGTTTTTGAAAATAATCAGATAGATAGCGAAATGCGCCCGCCAGAGGACGCCATCACGCGATCCATTCTGACCGCTGTTTCCGAACAGCGGCTTCCGGCTGGCACCAAATTGGGCGAGCAGGCACTGAGCGACCTTTTCCAATGCAACCGCGCCAATGTGCGCCGCGCATTGACGGCGCTTGCCGCGCAACATGTGGTCGAACTTCGCCCGAATCGCGGCGCGTATGTCGCCACACCGTCCCCCGAAGAGGCGCGCGAAGTCTTTGAGGCGCGCCGCACCATCGAACGCACGCTTGCCCGCAATGTCGTCGCCCGCGCAAGTGCCGAGGATATTGCGTATATGCGCAACAACATCATCGAGGAAGCACGCGCCCGTGCTGCAAACGACAAGCCGCAAGAGCTGCGCCTGTCGCGGGCCTTTCACATGCGGTTGGCCAAGATCGCCGGTAATCGGGTGCTTGAACGGTTCCTGGCCGACCTGTCCCTGCGCACCACCCTCATCCTGGGCCTTTACAACGCTTCGGGCACCTCCAACTGCGCCGAAGACGAACATGCCGCCATCGTCGATCAGATCGAGGCCCGAAACAGTGAACGCCTGGTCAACCTGATCGACGAACATCTGCGCCACCTTGAACAGGGGCTGGACTTTCAGCGTGTCGGGCCCCGGGATCTGACGCTTGCAGAACAATTATCACGTTGAACCGGCAAAACAGCGGCAACGCCGACCGGCGGTCAGCCTGAGAATTTTCAGCCCGTCAAAAACGCCGTTGATCCGCCGGCAGGGGACGGCGCCCACACCCCGGTGCAGTATGATGCCATTTCATCCCGCTGCTGCGGCCCGCGCCTTATCCCAGATAGTGCAAAGGCGGGCGTAGCGTTCGGCCATCTGGTCCACCGCCTGCGTGTCGCTGATTTCGCCCATCAGCCAGCCGCGCGCCGCATCGCCAAAGATCGTTCGCCCCACGGCAAAGCCCTTGACCAGCGGCTGTTTCGCCGCCAGCGCAAAACTGGCCGCAAGATCCTGTTCCGGCGCATCAAGGCCCAGCACAACGATGCCCCTTGTGCGCGGGTCGTTGCGTTCGATCGCCGCGACCGCATGCGCCCAGGCGGCATCGGTCTTGAAGGGCTCCAGCTTCCACCAATCGGGGTAGACGCCCGCATCATAGAACTGCTGGATAAGGGTCGCTGTCGTGTCGTCGCTCACCGGCCCGACCTTGGACGGGATCATTTCCAGCAGGAATTCCAGCCCGTTGCGGCGCGCGGCGGTGAACAGCCGCCCGACCCGCCTTTCTTGCAGCGCGCGGGTGGCGGCATCGTCATCCGGGTGGCAAAACACCAGCAGCTTGACCACATTTTCGCGCGCCCACGCGCGAAAACCGCCAAGATCAACGCCAAGCTCTGGTTCAAATTCAATGGGGCGTGAACCGGGCAGTTCCGTCGGCCGCCCGATCCACAGACCGCTGCCGCTTGCCGCGTGCAGGGCAGATCGCCCGATCCGGTCGTCGCACAGGATGCCAAAGCCGGGTTTGCCATCCTGCACCTTCAGCGCGGCCTTCAGGCACAGCTTCTTGAATGCGCCACCTTTTTCAAGCGAATAGCCCTCCATCTGCTCTAGCTGCAAGCGGTGGTCAAAGGCAAAGGTCCGCACGCAGTCCCGATCGCCGCCAATCCCAAAGCGGCGGGTGGTGGCCCAATGCACCTGCTCCAGCTCTGCGTCGTTGCGCAGATCCGCGCGAACGATCCCGCGTTTAAGGAAGAACTGCAATTCGTCCCAGGAAGGATAGGCCGGGGTGCAGCCGTGGCGGCTGACCGCAAAGGCACCGCAGGCATTGGCGTATTTCAGGGCGGTCGGCCAATCCTCGCCATCCAGCCAGCCTTTCAGCAACCCCGACATGAAGCCATCGCCGGCCCCCAGCACATTAAAGACCTCGACCCCAAAACCGGGGCCGGTCTGGCCGCCGTCCAAGCTGTCGGGGATAGGCCCGTCAAAGGCTGTGGCCCCCATCGGCCCGCGCTTGCAGACCAGGGTGGCGCCGCTAATCGCACGCACAGCGCGCAGCGCCGCGACCGTATCGGTGGTGCCGCCGGCAATGTGAAACTCTTCCTCGGTTCCGACGATCAGGTCGAAATGATGCAGCGTTTCTTGCAGGCTGGCGGTTACCTCGGCGCTTTCGGCAAAGCGGCTTTCGCCGTCGCCGTGGCCCAGCACACCCCAGAGATTGGGGCGATAGTCGATGTCGAGCGCGGTTTTTGCCCCGTGCGCCTTTGCCAGTTCCAGCGCCTTCAAAAGGGCGGCGCGCGGCGTTGGGTGACTAAGGTGCGTGCCGGTGGCCACCACCGACCTTGCCGAGCCGATAAACGCCGCCTCGACGTCATCGGCGCAAAGCGCCATGTCGGCGCAATTCTCGCGGTAGAAGATCAGCGGGAACTGTTCCTGATCGCGGATGCCTAGTATGACCAGCGCGGTCAGCCGGTCGGGATCGGTCTTGACCCCCTCAACGTTGACCCCGTGGCGGATCAGCTCCTCGCGGATGAAGCGGCCCATATGCTCGTTGCCGACGCGGCTTAGCAGGGCCGATTTCAGCCCAAGCCGTGCCGTGCCGCAGGCCATATTGGTGGGCGAGCCGCCGATATATTTGTCGAACGTGCCCATATCCTCAAGCCTGCCACCGACCTGCGTGCCGTAGAAATCGACGCCCGCGCGGCCCATTGTGATCACATCAAGGGTTTTCATGGCACTGATCCTTTTCATCGCGGCGGCGGCGGCGCCCGGCCCGGCCCCGGTCATCGGGCTATCCGCTTTCATACCCTTAGTGACGCGCGCCCTGCTTTCGCGCAAGGCCGGGCCGCCGCAGGATGAATTTGGCCATGCCCCAGGTCAAGGGGCTTAGGTGCCCGGACCTTTGAGTGCCGCCGCCCGCCTGATTTGGCGCGATTGGTCAGTCGTCTGGGTGGCCCAGTTCGCAAAACCACCCGCCAAGATAGCGCACGGATGCCGCTTTCGGGTCGGGAACCGGGGTGCTGGCCTCGACCTTGGCGCGGAACGGCTCGGACGTGTCTTGCGGGTGAAAACCCAGATGTGCCGCGCCGGTATTGTCCACGGTCTTCACCTTGTTGTCCGAAATGCCAAAACTTAGCGTATGGCCGATGCGCGGCGCGGTCAGCGACGCCTCGACCAGCCGCAGGCAATCGTCGAACGACAGGTAAGACCACAGCATCCGCCGGTCTGCCGGTTCCGGGAACGACGAAAAAATCCGCAGACAGGCAGACTCGATCCCGAATTTGTCCCAGTAAAGCCGGCTCAGGCTTTCGACAAAGTTCTTTGAGACACCGTAAAGACTGTCCGGCCGCACCGGCGCGTCAACGCTAATATGCGCTTCAATCTCATGATAGCCGATCGCATGCACGGATGAGGCGTAGATCACCCGTTTGACGCCGTGTTTCCGCGCGCCTTCATAGATGTGGTAAGAGCCGCGAATATTGCTGTCAAGAATGTCCTGCCACGGGCTTTCCATCGGCGCGCCGCCGAAATGGATGATCGCGTCGCAATCTTTCGTCGCGGCAATCGTTGCCTCCATGTCCGACAGATCGAACACGGCCTGTTCTTCGTTCGGCGCCAGATCGTCAAACGGCGCCCGGGCGCCCAGCCGGATCACCTTGGCCATCGGCGCCAGCCCCTTGCGCAGGATGGACCCAAGGCGGCCATTCGCGCCGGTAATCAGGATGCGTTCATATTGCGGCATGGCTTACTCCAGTTCCGAAATGGCGGCTTTGATCCGGGCAATCGCCTCGGTCAGCACGGCATCGGCGGTTGCGGTCGAAATGCGGAAATAGGGCGACAGGCCATAGGCCGCGCCCGGCACGGCGGCCACGCGCCCCTCCTCCAAGAGGTAGGTGGCGACGGCGGCATCGTCGTTCAGGACCACGCCTTTCGGGGTCTTGCGCCCGATCAGGCCCGCGCAGCCGATATAGGCGTAAAATGCCCCTTCGGGCGGCGATAGGGTCACTCCGTTCATCCCGGCAAGGCCGTCGACCACCAGATTGCGCCGCCGTTCAAACGCCGCGCGGAATTCGGCCACCATGTCTTGCGGGCCGTTCAGCGCCGCCACGGCAGCCGCCTGCGCGATTGCACAGACCGAGGTAACGGACTGGCTTTGCACGGTTGCCATCGCCTTGATCAGCGGCTGCGGCCCCGCCGCATAACCCACGCGCCAACCGGTCATCGCATAGGCCTTGGCAACCCCGTTCACGATCAGGGTGCGGTCGCGCAATTCCGGGCAGGCCTTGCCAAAGGACAAAAAGCTGCGCCCGTCAAACAGGATATGTTCATAGATCTCGTCCGACAGGATCAACACCTGCGGATGTTTCGCCAAAACCGTGCCCAGGGCCTTTAGCTCATCCTCGGAATAGACTGCGCCCGAAGGGTTTCCGGGCATGTTGAGGAACAGCCATTTGCTGCGGGGCGTAATGGCGGCTTCCAGCACCTCTGGGGTCAGCCGGAACCCGGCGTCACCGGGACATTCCGCGATAACCGGGGTGCCGCCCAGCAGTTTGACCATTTCGGGATAAGACACGAAATAGGGCGCGGGCAGGATCACCTCATCGCCCGGCTCTAGCGTGGCCATCAGCGCGTTGAAGATGATCTGCTTGGCGCCATTGGCCACGATGATGTCATCGGCGGTGTAATCCAGCCCGTTTTCGCGCCGGAACTTGCTGGCCACGGCTTCGCGTAGCGCCGGTGTGCCGGTGGCGGCGGTGTACAGCGTTTCGCCCGCTTTCGCGGCGGCATGGGCCGCCTCGATGATATGGGCGGGGGTCGGGAAATCGGGCTCGCCAAGGCCAAGGTCGATCACATCGACCCCGCGCGCGCGCAGCGCCTTGGCGGCCTGAGAAACCGCCATCGAGGCCGAGGGTTTCACGATCGACAGACGCGAGGCAATATAGGTCATCGCATTACTCCGTTACATATCCTTTGGAACGATCTTCGGCACGCGCCTCGGGGCTGCGCCGCTTTGGGTCGCCATAGCCGCCGCCGCCGGGCAATTCCAGAACCAGTCTGCGGCCTTCGGGCACATGTTGCCAGCCTTTGGGGCGCATTTTGGTGCCATCGTCCAGATGCACCGCGCCAACCACGCCGTCTTTGCCACCGTTACGCCCGCGCGGCGCATGGTTTATCCGGTCGAACATGGCGGAAAAGTCAAACTCGTGGCCCTCTTGCGGGGCAATTTCCATGATCTGGCCCAGACCGCCGCGATATTCGCCGTCTCCACCGGAATCGGGGCGCAGCTCCTTGCGCCAGATCACGATCGGGCCGGTCTGTTCGGTCGCCTCGACCGGCATGGTATGCACGCCCGAGGGGAAAGCCGTTGCCGAGAGCCCGTCAAGCGTAGGCCGCGCGCCCATTCCGCCCGAATTGAACATCAGCACTTCGGCGCGGCGCCCATCCTTTCCGGCGCTGGGGCGCACTGAGATATGGATGTTCCAGAGCGCCGCCGCCCCTTCGGCAAGAATGGTTTCAGGAAGCGCCTGCGCCACCGCCCCCAGCACAAGGTCGGGTACCATATGGCCGATCACATGCCGAAGTGCCACGGGTGCAGGGCGGGCCGCGTTCAGGATATTGGTCGGGGAGGAAACGGTGAACAGGGCCAAAGAGGCCGCATTGTTGGGCACGTCAGGCGCCACCACGCATTTCAGCGCATAGCTTGCGTAGGCCTTGGAATAGATGATGGGCACATTGATGCCCCAATTGCTCATCGCGTCGGTGCCGGTGAAATCGGCGTTGACGGTGTCTTCCGCGATGGTGATTTTCACCGCCAGCTTTACCGGCGCGTCATAGCCATCGGTCATCAGCGTGTTGGACCAGCTACCGCGCGGCAGGGCGCGGATACGTTCCAGCATGGCGGTATGGGTGCGCGAAAAGATGAAATCGCTAAGGTTATCCAGCGAGGCAAGGCCAACTTCGGTCATCAGCGCAACCAGACGGCGGTGCCCCACCTCATTACAGGCCGCCAGCGAATAGAAATCGCCCACAACCTGATTGGGTTCGCGCACGTTGGAACTGAGGATCTTGACCAGATGCCGGTTCACGTCGCCTTTTTCAGCGAACTTCATGATCGGAATCTGAATCCCCTCTTCATAAACCGATTTGGCATCCGCGCCAAAGCCGCGCCCGCCGACATCAACGACATGCGCGGTGCAGGCGAAAAACGCCACCAGCTCGCCATTCAGGAACGAGGGGGAAACCATGGTGATGTCATGCAGGTGCCCGGTGCCAAGCCAGGGGTCGTTGGTGACGTAGGTATCGCCCTCAAACATCTGGTCGCGCGGGATTTCATCCATGAAATTCTGCACCGCTTCGGCCATGGTGTTCACATGGCCCGGTGTGCCGGTCACGGCCTGCGCCAGCATTTCGCCCTTGGGGTTGAACACCCCCGCCGACAAATCGCCCGCCTCGCGTACCGAGGTGGAAAACGCCGTGCGCAGAAGGGTCAACGCCTGTTCCTCAACGACCGAGATCAGACGGTTCCACATCACCTGCATGTGGATTTCTTCGATATCGCTCATGCTTTGAACCCCTTGCGGATAAGTAGGATAGAGCCGTCATGCTGGATCACGGCATCAAAGGAAGATGTCACCACCGTCGATGTTTCGCGTTCGACAATCACCACCGGGCCGTGCAACCGATCACCCGGCTTCAGGCTGGCCCGGTCGGCAAGGCCGGTTTCCAGCATACGCGCTGCGGTAGGGTCGAAAACCTGGCGCGTTGCGGTGGCGGCCACATCGCGGTTGCCATGGCTGATCTTGTGCGCCTCTGGCCGGGGGCGATGGTCTTGCGCCTTTACGGACCAGGTCACAATCTCAATCTCCAGCCCATCCAGCCCGTCAATCGCGCGGCCAAAGAAGCGGGCGTAACAGTCACGGAAACTGTCTTTCAGCGCCGCAACGTCGGCTTTGGTAAAGGGCCGGTCAGGCAGCGGCACCGGAATTTCCCAACCCTGACCGGCATAGCGCATGAAGGCGGTGATTTCGCGCAGGATCTGGCCATCGGTGCCCGAGCTGACAAACCGTTCGGCGGTTGCTTTCAGATCGGCAATCGTCTTGTTCGCGTCGTCCACATCAAACTGCGAAACCCGGACCAGTTTGGAGGCCAGCGCCTCATAGCCGAAAGGCGCCTTCAGAAACCCGATGGCTGAACCGACACCTGCACCCTGCGGCACAAGGCATTGATTGACGCCCAGTTTTTCACACAGCCGCGCCGCATGAAGCGGGGCCGCGCCGCCAAAGGCGATCATCACATTGTTGGAAATATCCTTGCCGTTTTCCACCGCATGGACGCGCGCCGCATTGGCCATGTTTTCGTCAACCACCTCGCAGATGCCAAACGCGGCCGATAGCGGCGCCAGTGACAGCCTGTCGCCCACATCGCGCCCAATCGCGGCGCTGGAGGCGTTGGGATCAAGCCGGATACTGCCGCCTGCGAAATTGTCGGGGTCCAGCTTGCCCAGCATCAGATCGGCATCGGTGATCGCGGGGCGGTCGCCGCCACGGCCGTAGCAGGCCGGACCCGGCTCTGACCCGGCACTTTCGGGGCCGGTCTGGATGCGGCCCATGGCATCGACCCAGGCAATGGACCCGCCCCCGGCGCCAATTTCGATCATCTCGATCACCGGGATGGAAATTGGCATGCCAGAGCCTTTGCTGAACCGGTAGGTTCGCGCCACCTCAAAGGTGCGGGCGGTTTGCGGGGTGAAATCCTCGATCAGGCAGATCTTGGCGGTGGTGCCGCCCATGTCATAGGACAGCACCTTTTTCAGATCAAAGCGCGCGGCCACGTCGGCGGCAAAGATCGCCCCGCCCGCCGGGCCGGATTCAACCAGCCGCACCGGAAATTCCGCCGCCGTCTCGACCGAGATCAGCCCCCCGCCCGAATGGATCATGAACACCGGGCACTTTGCGCCCATCTCTTTCAGGCGCGATTGCAGGCGGGCCAGATAATCGGCCATCTGCGGGCGCACATAGGCATTGGCGCAAACGGTGTTGAAACGCTCAAATTCGCGCATCTGGGGCGAAACCTCAGAGCTGAGCGAGATCGGCAGATCCAGCTTCTTCGCCAGAACCGCGCGGGCGCGTTCTTCGTGTGCGGGGTTCATGTAGGAATGGATGAACCCGATCGCCACGGCGCGGAAATCAGAACCCGCGATAGTGTCGGCAATCTGCGCTAATGCGGCCTCGTCCAGCGCCAGCAGCTCTTGACCTTGGGCACCAATGCGCCCGGCAACCGCAAAACGGTCCTCGCGCGGGATCAGCGGGGGGGGCAGGCGCATGTTCAGGTCATACTGTTCAAACCGGCTTTCCGTGCGCATTTCGATCACATCACGAAAGCCCTCGGTGGTGATAAAGGCGGTGCGCGCGCCGCGCCGTTCAATCAGCGCATTGGTGGCCAGCGTGGTGCCGTGGATCACAATGTCCAGATCGGTGATGCTTAGCCCGGCATCGCGCAAAACTATGTCTATCCCGTCGAAAATCGCCTGTTCTGGGGCGGTGTAATTGGTCAGCACCTTGGTGGAATAGATCGTTCCGCGCACGTCCAGTGCGATATCGGTAAACGTGCCACCGATGTCGGCACCCAGCCGGATGTCGTTTGACTTTGCGTTCATGGCTTTGCCTTTTTTGAGGCGAGCGCGTCATTGCGCATCTGTGAAAGGGTCTGGCGCGGGGTCAGCGCCTCGGGCGAGATGATCAGTTCCAGCACCGCGCCACTGGTCGAGGCGAGGGCACGTTCAAAGGCCGCCGGAAAATCATCCGTGGCGGCGACGGTTTCGGCGTGAAACCCGTAAGATTTGGCGAGTACCACGAAATCGGGGTTTTGCAGGGTCGTGCCTGAAACGCGGGCCGGATAGGTGCGTTCCTGATGGGCGCGGATCGTGCCGTAGATGCCGTTGTTGAGGATCAGCACAATCGGCTGCGCCCCGGCCTGCATCGCGGTGCCAAGTTCCTGGCAGTTCATCTGAAAGTCACCGTCCCCGGCAAAACAGACAACGGTCCGGTCCGGGTGCGCGACCTTGGCCGCGATCGCGGCGGGCAGGCCGTAACCCATCGCCCCCGATTGCGGCGCAAGCAGGCGGGCCTTTGGGCCAAAACGGAAAAACTTGTTCGGCCAGACGGTGAAATTGCCTGCGCCGTTGGTCAAGATCATATCCTCGGGCAGGTGGTCGCGTAGCCACGCTGCGATCTTGACCATATCCACCGGGCCGGGCTGCGCGGGCGCGTCAAAGCCCGCCTCATAGGCCGCACGGGCGGCCTTGCGCCAGTCTGCCCAGCCGCCATTGACCGGCGCAAGCTGGCGGGCAAAGGCGTTGGGGCCGGCCTGAAGACCCAGCGTCGGCACATAGACCTTGCCGATTTCGCGGTCAGAGCCATGCACATGAATCAGCTTTTGCGCCGGAACAGGCACGTTCAGCAGCGTATAGCCATCGGTTGTCATTTCGCCAAAGCGCAGGTTGATCGCCAGAATGACGTCTGCATCGCGGATCAGCGCCTTTATATGCGGCGCCATCCCGACCCCGGCCTCACCCACGAAAACGGGCGAGTGATTGTCAAACCGGTCCTGATAGCGGAACGCGGCAACCACCGGGATATCCGAGGCCTCGGCCCAAGCCTGAAAATCGGCGCGCCCCGTATCGGTCCAGTTGCAACCGCCAAAGAGGACCAGCGGGCGTTTGGCCTGCGCCAGCAGCGCCAGCGCGTCGGCCATGGCGCCGGGCTCGGGGGCGGGTTCGGTGATGCGGGCGGGGCCGGTCAGCGCGGGGGCATCGGTCAGGGCGGTCAGCATGTCTTCGGGCAGCGCGATGACCACGGGGCCGGGGCGGCCCGACAGGGCGGTGGTCCAGGCGCGGGCCATGATCTCGGGCAGGCGGTCGACCTGATCCACCTCGGTGACCCATTTCGCCATCGTGCCAAACACGGCGCGGTAGTCAATTTCCTGAAACGCCTCGCGGCCCTTCATATCGGTGCCGACCTGACCGACAAAGACGATCATCGGCGCGCTGTCCTGCATTGCGGTATGCACCCCGATCGAGGCATTGGTGACGCCCGGCCCGCGGGTCACAAAGCAAAGGCCGGGGCTGCCGGTCAGCTTGCCGTAAGCCGCAGCCATAAAGGCGGCGCCACCCTCGTTCCGGCACAGCACATAGTCCAGCCGGCCGGCGGTATCATGCAGCGCATCCAGCACCGCCAGATAGCTTTCCCCCGGCACGCCAAAGCCCTTGCGCGCGCCAAGCGCCACCAGACATTCGACCAAAAGCTCACCGCCGTTGCGCAATCTGTCTGTCATGTGTCGTGCTCCAAAGGGGGGTGTCGGGGCGCTTTGGCCCATGGGTATCGTGCACATCGGGGCGGGGTAGTGAAATCAAGAAAATCAGGCCAAGCACAAGTTATTCTTTGGTCTGGTCCGGGGTGATGGTGGTTATGATAACGCCGGGGTTGAGGTAGGCGTCAGGGTCAAACGCCTGTTTGATCCGCGCCATCAGGCCCCGTTCAACCGGGCTGCGATGCGTGTCTGCCAGGGCGGTTTTTGCGCGCCCCAGCCCGTGTTCGGCGGCAAAGCTGCCGCCCATTGCGGTGGCAAGACCGGCCAGCCCTTGCGCCAGATCACCACCGCGCCCGTCAAAGCCGGTGGCGTCTTCGGGGGGGGACAGGTTGAAATGGATATTGCCATCGGCCAGGTGCCCGAAGGGGTTGATCCGAACGCCCGGCAAAAGGGTCTGGCACAGCCGGTCCGCGTCATGGATGAATTCCGCGATCCGGCCGGGGGGCACAGAGATGTCGTGCTTTAACTGTGGCCCTTCAAGGCGCTGGCCTTCGGGTTGCTCTTCGCGCAAGCGCCAGAAATGGCTGCGCTGCGCTTCGGACATGGCCAGCGCACCGTCCAGCACCAGCCCCTGTTCCATCCCCCATTCCAGCGTGGCCCCCAGCACATCGGCCAAGGGCACGAGATCCGAGCTTGACGTCAGCTCAACCAGAACATAGGCGCCGCCGCGCGTTTCCAGCGGAAAGCCCAAGCCGGCCAGATGCCGCATCGTCAGGCCAAGCCCAAAGTCTGAAAAGAACTCCAGCCCGTTCAGAAAATCGGCCGCCTCGGCCCGGATATGGGTGCCAAAGGCAACAGCCGCCTCCATGTCAGGCAGCGCAAGCAAAGCGGTTTGACGCTGTTTTGGGGCGGGATAGAGCCTTAGTATCGCCCGAGTGACAATACCAAGCGTGCCTTCCGCGCCGCAAAACAGCTTGCGCAGTTGATAGCCCGCATTGTCTTTTTGTACGGCGCGCAGGCCGTTCCAGATGGTGCCGTCGGCCAGAACCACCTCCAGCCCCAGCACCAGATCCTGCATCATCCCGTAGCGTGCGGCATGGCTGCCGCCGGCATTGGTGCCGATCAGCCCGCCAATTGTGGCGCTACCCTCGGCCCCCAGATGCAGCGGAAAGATCAGCCCCTGCGGTTCCAGCGCCTGATGCAACGCCTCCAGCACCGCCCCCGCGCCCACGCAGACCGAGGCCGATGCCCGGTCAGGCGCCGCAATCGCCGCCATGCGCGACAGCGACAGGATCACCCCCGCCCCCGCAGCCACAACGCTTGCCCCGCAAAGGCCGGTGTTGCCGCCTTGCGGCACGACGATGATGCCATGCCGGTGGCAGAGTTGCAGCACCGCCGAAACCTCGGCGGTATCGGCCGGGCGCGCCACACCTATCGGCGCTATGCCGTATCTGTTCAGCCAGTCGCGGCTATAGGGCGCGGCGCCATCGCCAGAAAGCCAGCCTTTTGCGCCCAGTAATTCGGCAAACTCTCGTGCCAGATCCGCCATGTCAGTGCCTTTTTGCCCAGGTTTTTGTGCTGCGCGAGTCCGCCTCAATGCGCCAGAATTTGCGACAGAAACTTTTTCGTCCGCTCATTTTGCGGCGCGTTGAAGAACGGCTCGGGGGCAGCCTCTTCGATGATCTCGCCCGCGTCCATGAACACCACGCGGTCGGCCACCTTGCGGGCAAAACCCATTTCATGCGTCACGCAGATCATCGTTATCCCCTCATCTGCCAGCGCCACCATGACGTCCAGCACTTCGGAAATCATCTCCGGGTCCAGCGCCGAGGTGGGTTCGTCAAACAGCAATATCTCGGGTTGCATGCATAGCGACCGGGCAATCGCTACCCGCTGCTGCTGCCCACCCGACAACTGGCCGGGAAACTTGTCGGCCTGTTCAGGGATGCGCACCTTTTCCAGAAAGGCGCGGGCGTTTGCCTCGGCCTCGGCGCGGCGGGTCTTGCGCACCAGCATCGGCGCGAGGGTGCAGTTTTCCAGCACGGTCATATGCGGGAACAGGTTGAAGTGCTGAAACACCATGCCGACATCGCGCCGGATTTCGTCGATATTGCCCAGATCGTCGTTCAATTCCGTGCCCAGAACCGTGATCTTGCCGCTATCATGTTCTTCCAGCCGGTTGATGCAGCGGATCATGGTCGACTTGCCAGAACCCGACGGCCCGCAAACCACCACCTTTTCGCCCCGCCCAATGGTCAGGTTGATGTTTTTCAGCGCCTGAAACTTGCCGTAGAACTTGTTCATATGTTCGATCTGAATTGCGGGGATGTCCCCCGCGGCTTTGGTTTTCTGGGTCATGCAAAGACCTCCTTACCGTTGGCCGATTTCCATGCGCCGTTCAAGAAAGGCACCATAGCGCGACAGGCTGAAGACAAAGACGAAGTAGATCAGGGCGACAAAGACGTAGACCTCGACATAGGCAAAGGTCCAGTCGCCGGTGCCGTAGGCCGCGCTGGCCGAGGCGAGGATTTCGAAAAACCCGATGATGATGACCAGCGAGGTTTCCTTGAACGAAATCACGAACTGGTTGATCGTCGCGGGCAGCGCGTTGCGCATGGCCTGCGGCAGCACGATCCGGCTGATGCGGTGCCAATAGCCCAGCCCCAGCGCCTTGGCGGCCTCTTCCTGCCCGGCGGCGACGCCCTGCATCCCGCCGCGCACGATCTCGGCCTGGTAGGCGGCAAAGAACAGCGCCGACCCCAAGATCACGCGGTAAAGTTTGTCGCCCTGTAGCCAGTCGGGCAGCATGAAGGGCAGCACGATCGCAAAGGTGAACAGGATCGAAATCAGCGGCAGCGACCGCACCGTATCAATGATCAGCCCCATCGTGCGCGAAATCCACGGTAGTTCAGACCGGCGCATCAGGGCAAACACGATCGACAGGGGAAACCCGATCAGGCAGGTCGACAGAAAGATGAACAGCGTCAGCGCCAGCCCGCCCCACATTTCTTCGCCCACTACCTCCAGCCCGAAAATGCCACCCGCCATCAGAATGTAATAGCTGCTGGCCCCAATACCCCAGATCAGCGCAATCCGCCGCCCGGTCCAAAGGGCCGGGATGCAGCTTAAAACCGTCATCACCACCACGGCCACGCAGGCCAGCGCAGAACGCCACTGTTCCTCATAGGGGTAAAGGCCAAACATGATGATCCGCCAGCGGTCTGCAATGACAGACCAGCACGCGCCGGTGGCCGCCTTGCAGGCCGCGGGGCCGCCAGCACTGCCGAACACCGCCGAAAACAGTGCCCAATCCGATACTTTCCAGATCAACAGCGCCAGCAGCGCCAGGCAGATGATGGAAACCGCCGCGTCCAGCGGGGTGGAGAAGAAGCGCCGCTTGAGCGAGCGCGATGCGTGCCGGCGTGCCATGGGTGAGGATGCCATCATCTGTTCACGTCCGAAGTTGATTGCCCTTCAGGGCAATGGCCTTGTTGATACGGTTGAACACTGCCGCGACCGTAAAGTTGATGATCAGGAACCCCGCCATCAGAATGAAGATCGCCTCAAGCGTTTGGCCCGACCGGTTGATGGTCAGCGATACGATCATGAAGAAATCGGTAAAGCCGACCGTAATGCCCAGGGTGGTTGCCTTGATCAGCCAGACGTACTGGTTGGCCAGAATGGGCAGCATCGCGCGCAGCGCCAACGGCAACCGCACCCGCGTGAATATCTGCCAGCGTGTCAGGCCCAGCGATTGTGCCGCCTCGATCTGGCCCCTACTGACGGATTTGAAGCCGCCGCGGACGATTTCAGCGATATAGGAACCGCCGTAGACGGCAATGCCGATCAGCAGGGCCGAAAACTCGGGCGGGATCCGCAGGCCACCTTGAAAGTTCAGCCCCTTTAGCATCGGCACCGAAACGAAGCTGCCCCCTGCGGGACGGCCCAGCAGCAGGGCCGCCGCAAATACCGCAAGGCAGACGGCGGTGGCGGTGATTTTCAGCGCGCGGCGTTCTTCGCGGGGTTTGGCGATCTTGCGGCTGACGGAGATGAAAAGCGGCAGTATCACCGCCGCGACCAGCGCCAGCACCGCCAGAACCAGCCAGCCATTCCCGACATTCAGCATCGGCAGGAAAACCCCCCGGCTGCTTAGCGCCATACCGCCAAATTCCAGCGCGTCACGGGGTCCGGGCAGATGGGTCAGGACCGCATACCAGAAGATGACCTGCAAGATGATCGGCACGTTGCGAAAGGATTCAACGTAGATCGTGCCCAAAAGGCTTGCCACCTCATTGGCCGAGGTGCGGGCAAGGCCGACGACCATGCCGACGATGGTTGCCGCCAAAAGCCCGAAAAAGCCCAGAAAGATCGTGTTGACGAAACCGATAAGCAAAAGCCACCAGTAGGGGTCTGTCGCGGTCACCGGCAGCAGCGAAAAAGACACGTTCAGGCCGGTTGCCTTGGACAGAAACCCAAAGCCCGAGGAAATGCCCTGAGCCTCCAGATTGCGCATCGCAATCAGCGTGCCGGAAATGACCAGCGCGGCAAGTCCCCCTACAAACAGGGTCTGCAACACGGCATTCCGGGTTTTCAGGTTGCGCAGTGGATTTCGCATCAACCAACCTTTCACAGGGGTGAAATGGCCCCGCCCGCGACCGGGCAGGGCCGATAGTGTCAGTCGAAGACCAGCGGGAACAGAACGCCGCCGTCTTTCCACAGGGCGGTCATTTCACGCGGCATCTTGTAGGGCGATTCCTGGCCCAGATTGCGCTCGAACACCTCGGAGAAGTTTCCGACATTCTTGATGACGTTGTAGGCCCAGTCATCCGTCAGCCCAAGGCCCTTGCCCACACCCGGGGTCACGCCCAGAAACTTGGACACTTCGGGCGTTGGCGGGTTGGCGCGCATGTCATCGACGTTGCCGGAATTGACGCCCTCTTGTTCCGCGAACAGCAGCGCGCTTAGCGTCCAGTTGGCGATATCGACCCAGTTGTCATCGCCCTGGCGCATCACCATGACCTCGGGTTCCAACGCCAGAACGTCAGGCAGCAGGACGTGTTCATCAATGTTGCCCTTGGCGGCGCGGGCAATCGCCAGAACCGGGCCCCACTGGGTATAGGCGTCGCACCGGCCCGAGAAATAGGCCTGCTCCAGTTCCTCGGTTTTCTGAATCACGACCGGTTCCAGCGTGATGCCAAGACGCTGGGTATAGGACGCGATCTGCTGTTCTTGTGTCGTGCCTGCGGGGATGCAGATCGTGCCGCCATCGGCATCCGCGATCGACTTCAGGCCCAGTTCCGCGTGCGCCATGATCTTGGTTGTGCCAAGATAGTAGGAGTTGGAAAATTGCAGCCCCAGTTCCGTGTCACGGCTAAGCGTGCCGCCCGATGCCTTGATGACGATATCGACATCACCCGACTGGAGCGCAGGCCAGCGCTGCGCCCAGCTGATCGGAATGATCTTCAGCGCGGTCGGATCCCCGAAAATGGCGGTCGCAACAGCGCGGCACAGGTCGATATCAAGGCCCTTCCAGTTGCCCTTGTCATCAACCTCGGCAAAGCCAAGATACGAGCCGTCATGCCCGGTGCACAAAAGCGAGCCGCGCGCCTTTACGGTCTCCAGGGTTTTGCCGGCGTCGGCCAGCGCGGGCAGTGCGGGCATGGCAAGCGCGGCAGAAAGCGCCACGGCGGCCAGATTGGATAGTTTCATGTCTTTACTCCCTTGGTGTCGGATTTGGTGGGTTGAATTGTGGTCGCGTTTTTATTGGGGGGCGCGGTATTGGCTGCGCCCCCGGTCAAACCGGGGTCAGGCGTCATGGGGCGGTATCGCCGCCAATGGCGTTGACAAAAGGTCAGGGAGGCTGTCCCACGTCTGATTAAGCAACCAGCGGTGCGAGGCGGCCACCACCTTGACGCGCAGATGCGCGCGCGGCGCCAGCAGGTAGAACCCCGGCACCTCATCCTTGGGCATCGTTTGCAGGGCGTCGCGCCCCAACGGCGCAACCAGCAGCCCCGAGCGCAGATCCTCTTCGGCGTCGATAACCGAGACAAGGCCGATCCCCATGCCCTGTAGCGTGGCCCGCCGCATCGTTGCCGCATCATCAAAGCCGATGCTGCCATCCTGATCGCCCTGTGCAACGCCGAGGTGGTGCAGAATATCGGGCCAAAGGCGTTTGGATTTGACCGTGTGCAGCAGCGCAAAACGGGTCAGGTCGGCTGCGGTTTCTATCTGCGCGCCAATCGCGGGGCTGCAACAGATGACCTTGGGGTCGCGCACCAGCAGCGACACGTCAAGGTCGGGCCAGTCGCCATAGCCCCACTGCACCGAAACGTCTATGTCGTCGCGGGCGAAATCGGGGGTGTCGACCATCGTGGTCAGGCGCAGATCGGCCCCCGGAACCGTTTCGCGAAACTGCGCCAGACGCGGCATCAGATAGCGCGTGGCGAAATACGGCGAGGCGTTCAGATTGATCCGGTTGCGGTAGTTCGACTTGGTGACGCGGCGCACGCCCTCGGCAAATTCGGCAAAGCCGGCGCCGACGTAATGCGATAGCAAAATGGCGTCCTCAGTAGGCTCTACGCTGCGGCCGCGCCGTTCAAACAGGGTCACTTGCAACGTATCTTCCAGCAGTTTGATCTGCTGACCCACCGCCTGCGGCGTCACCAAAAGCTCATCCGCCGCCTGCCGGAAACTGGCATGGCGCACCACTGCATGAAACACCCGCAGCGCGTTAAGGGGGGGAAGGCGTAATTTGCCAGACAAGATCAGCGCCTCCTTTCGGCGGGGGGTGAACGGGGCTGTGCGAACAGTAGCACACAGCGGTGGATCTTATCAGGCGTAGATGTAACCGCCTGAAACAATGATGTTTTCGCCAGTCATATAGGTGTTTTTCGGGCCGCCGGCCATCAATACCCATTCGGCTATCTCTGTGGGCATCGCGCCACGACCCAAGGGGCTGGCCTTTGCCAGTTCGTCCAGAAAGCCAAGCTCGCGGGCGCGGTCGGTCGCCATACCGGCGGGGGCCACGGAATTGATCAGGATACCATCCTTGGCCACCTCATGCGCCATTGAACGGGTCAGGCTGACCACCGCCGCCTTGGTTGCCGCGTAATGGGCGTTTTGCGGGTGCGCCTTGAACGCATCGACCGAGGTCAGGTTGACGATCCGGCCGCGCACATGGGCTTTGGGGTCTTGGGTCTGCATATGCCGGATTGCGGCGACCGCCATGTGATAGGTGCCCTTGACGTTGATCCCGTTCGAGGCGTCCCATTCGGCGTCGGTAATCTCAAGGATCGGGCGGCGCGGATAGATCGCGGCGCAGTTGATCACCGTATCAACCCGGCCAAGTGCCGCAACGATGCTGCCAAAGGCGGCGTGGCATTGCGGGCCAACCTGAATGTCGCATTTTGCCGAAGCCGTGGGCAGACCCTTTTCGCGGGCCGAGGCCAGGGCCTTTTCGGCGGCGTCGGGGTTGATGTCGATGATCCCCACCGCCGAGGCGCCCGCCTCGACCGCCATCTGGGCCAAGAGCGCCCCAAGGCCAGAGCCTCCACCGACGATTAGAACTGAAAGATCCTTCATTCTGGCCTCACTTTTTTCCGGTTGGGGTGGTGGGATTGGTCGGCATGATGTCAAAGCGGGTGACATCGGCCCATTGCGGCAGCGCCAGCACCGCGACGACCATTCTGGCTACATCTTCTGGCTGCACGGCGATCTGCCCCGCATACATCGCGGCGCGTGTCTTTTCATCAAGGACGTCTTTATAAAGCTGCGTTTCAACCCGGCCCGGAACAATCTCGGTCACGCGGACGCCAAAGGGCGCAAGATCGGCCCGCAGCGCGCCCGCAAAACCGGCAATGGCGGCCTTTGTTGCGGTATAGACGGCGATATTGGGGTAGGTCGCATGCGCCGCGGACGACCCGGTGAACAGCACATGCCCGGCACGGCGTTCGCGCATGTGCGGCACAACCATCCGCGTCAGCAATATCGCAGCACTCAGGTTCACCTCTAACGCCGCGTCGATATCGGAAATGGCGGTATCCGCGAAATTCCCCAGCGGCGGCATGATCCCGGCATTGTTGATCAGAACGTCAATCTCCAGCCCGGAAACCACATCTTCCAGCGCCTCGCGGTCTGTTATGTCAAGCGCGATCGGGGCTATATCCAGCCCTTCGGCCTTTAGCGCCTCCAGGGCTGTGGCGCTGCGGCCGACGGCGTAAACCTTGTATCCGGCGCGGGCAAGTTCCAGCGCCATGGCGTGGCCGATTCCGCTAGTCGCGCCAGTGATGAACGCTGTTTTCAACTGTTTTCCTCCACTTGTCCCTGGGTCAGGTTACGCAGCGGACGCCCGGTCCAAAAACAAGAATTAACGACACTGGGAAAGAAATTCTTTCCGATGGCGCCGGGGGCTTTTTGACTGGCGGGCGGGCGCATCAGATTACGGCGTCTTCCAGGAACGGTTCGTTCGCCGGGATGCGTTCATAGCGGAACGGGGTCAGGTCCAGCGTGCGAAAACCGCCATGGACAATCAGCTCCATCACCGCGCGGCCGACGGCGGGCGATTGTTGCAGCCCGTGGCCGGAAAAACCGTTGGCGAACATGAAGTTCGTCACCTCGGGGTGAAAGCCGACGATACCGTTGTGATCGAGGGTGTTGTATTCATAATGGCCGGTCCAGGACTGCTGAATCCGCAGCGCGTCAAACGCCGGTATCCGGTGCCAGAGCGAGGGCCAGAGACGTTCTTCAAACTCTTCATGGCGTGTCTCAAAATCGTCATAGCCTGCGGGGCCGTCGTTTTCGGGGGTGTTGCCGGTCAGGAACAGCTCGCCTTCCGGGCGCACGAAGGTGCCGGTCAGATCAATCACGTTCGGCATCCGGCCGGGAATTGGCGTGGCCGACGCAAAGACGAAGCTGTGCCGTTTGCGGGGCTCGACCGGGATGGACAGCCCCGCCATTGCGGCAATCATCTGTGCGCGCGGGCCGGCGGCATTGACCAGCGTGCCGCAGGAAATCACCTCGCCGGTCGACAGTTGCACGGTTTTGACCGTCCCACCCTCAAGGCCAAGCCCGGTCACGGCGTTGTCTACATATTCCACGCCTTGCGCCCGTGCGCCGCGACGAAAGCCGGTCAGCAACCCCATCGAGTCAAACCAACCCTCGGCCTCGGCCCCCCAGGAGGCACCGCCGAGGTCTTCGACATTGACCCAAGGGAATTTTTCCTTCAGCGCGCCGGGGTCCAGAAACACCGTATGCGCGCCGAGGTTGCGCTGCAATTCGACCCGGTCCTTGGCGGCATCCACGCCTTCGGGGGTGCAGCAGTAAAGGTAGCCGTATTCCTTGAACCCCAGATCGGGGGCGGGTTCGCCGGGAAAGAACTTGCCCATCCGGTCAGCGAAGTTGCGGATGATTTCGACCCCGAACTGGCTGATCGTCACGTTGATCGGGTTTGAATATTGCTGCCGGATCGCGCTGGTCGACAGTGCGGTTGACGAAAATTCGTAGCTGCTGTCCCGTTCAACCACGAGGACCGAGATTTTTTCGCCCATTTCGGTCGACAGCCAATAGGCGACGGATGAGCCAACCGCGGCCCCCCCGACAATCACGACATCATAGCGGCGCTGTTTGGGGGCCTTGTAAGGAGGTATCGGCATTTTGGTTCTCGTCCTAGCGGGTGAAAGAAGCGATCAGCGCGTCAGAGCCGCGCGCAAGCAGGCCAAGGTCTGACCCCACGGCCACCATGGTAAAACCGGCGGCAAGGTATCGGTCAGCATCTGCCTTGGCGGGGGCCAGAATACCGCTGGCCTTGCCCGCATCGGCGGCGGCGCGCTGCACCGTGGCGATGGCCTTTTGCACATGGTCCGCGCCGGGGTTGCCCATCGCGCCCATATTGGTGGAAAGATCGCCGGGGCCGACGAACAGCACATCCACCCCGTCGATGGCGGCAATTTCGCCCGCGTTGGCCACGCCGGTTTCACATTCGATCTGCACCGCCAATAGCTGATTGCGCCGTGCATTGGCGTGATACCCCGCGATCCGCCCGAACGCATTGGCACGATGCCCAACCGAAAAGCCGCGCACCCCCCCCGGCGCATAGGCCATGGCGGCCACGATGGCGCGGGCCTGTTCAGCGGTGCGCACATTCGGGATCATCAGGCTGCGGGCGCCAATATCCAGCGCCTGTTTGATATGTGTCACATCATCCGCCACCAGCCGCACCACCGGTTCGCACGCAAACGCGGCAGCGGTCTGTAGCTGCGCCATGATGCTGCGCATGTCGTTGGGGCTGTGTTCACCGTCAATCAGCAGCCAATCGGCCCCTGACCCCGCCACCACCTCGGTTGTCAGCGCAGAGGCGAGCGAACACCAGATGCCGATGGCCGCTTTGCCGCCTGCCACCGCTGTTTTCAGGCTATTTTCCCGCTCTTTTATACTGGGTGTTTGCATTGCTGTCGTCTCCGGGGTGAATCGGGTTGTAATTTATATGATGTCATATAATAAGTGTTGCAACACGTCTAGTGCTGCATTGCAAGCGGCGCGATTACGAAACCGAAGGGGGGGATGAAAATGAAGCTTGGGTTTATAGGTCTGGGGGTCATGGGGGCGCCGATGGCCCGCCACCTTGCAGCCGCATCGCATGAGATATTTACAACGCTGAACCGCGCGCCCCTGCCCGCCGATCTGGCCGCGACGGTGCTGCCGACCGCCGCCGATGTGGCCCGTGCGGCGGATATCATCATCACGATCCTGCCCGATACCCCTGATGTAGAGACGGTTTTGTTGGGCGACGGTGGTGTTATTGAAGGCATTGCCAAAGGCGCGCTGGTGATCGACATGAGCTCGATCAGCCCGATCGTGACGAAAGAGATGGCCGCGAAAATTCGGGCCGCCGGGGCGGGCTATGTTGATGCGCCGGTGTCCGGTGGCGAGGTGGGCGCCAAAGCCGCGACCCTGACGATCATGGCCGGGGGGCCGAAGGCTGAATTTGACCGCGCAGAGCCGCTGTTCAAGCTGCTGGGCAAGAACATCACCCTTGTCGGTGAAGAAAATGGCGCGGGCCAGACCTGCAAGATCGCCAATCAGATCATCGTTGCGCTGAACATCGAAGCCGTTTCCGAGGCGTTGGTATTTGCCGCGAAAGCCGGGTGTGACCCGGCCCGCGTGCGCGCGGCGCTGATGGGCGGCTTTGCCGGATCGCGTGTGCTGGAGGTGCACGGTGAACGGATGATCAACCGCAATTTCGCGCCCGGATTCCGGATCCGCCTGCACCAAAAAGACCTTGGGCTTGCATTGTCCAGCGCGCGCAGCCTTGGCGTGTCGCTGCCCAACACCGCAACGACCCAGGAATTGCTGAACAGCTGCGCCGCACACGGCGACGGCGATGCCGATCATTCGGCCCTTGTCCGGGCACTGGAACGGATGGCGGCGCTAACACACCCCCATGAAAAGGAGAAAGCCTGATGCGCGGAACGGGAAAAGCTGATGTGTTCGTGATGCTTGCGCATCCGGTTGACCATGCCAAAAGCCCCGGTGATTTCAACGCGCTTTTTGAGGAGCGCGGGCTGGATAGCCTGATGGTGCCGCTGACCTGCAAGCCCGCAGATTTTGAGACCTTTTGGGCGGGCCTGACGGCGGCACAAAATGTGCGCGGGATGATCATCTCGGTTCCCTACAAGATTGCAGTGTTTGAAAAATGCAGCGGCGCGCATGACCGCGCCGCGCGGGTGAACAGCGCGAACTCGGTCCGCAGGCTGCCCGATGGTAGCTGGTATGCCGATAACTTTGACGGTGTGGGCTTTATCGACGGGCTAAAGGCGGCGAACCGGCAGATTGCGGGCAAGCGGGTGTTGCAGGTGGGTGCGGGCGGCGCGGGGGCGTCAATCGCCTATTGCCTTGCCGAAGCGGGCGCCGCCGAGATCCGGCTGAATGACATTGACGCCAGCCGCGCCGCAAAGCTGGCCGAACTGGTCGGCCGCGCCTTCCCCGATTGCCGCATCGCGGTTGGCCCCGCCGATCCGCGCGGCATGGATATTGCAGTGAACGCCACCCCCGTCGGGATGCACGCGGGCGACCCGTTGCCGCTGGATGTGACCGGGCTGACACCCGATATGCTGGTGGTGGATATCATCATGGAACCGGCTGAAACCGCGCTTTTGCAAGCGGCGGAAAAGGCGGGATGCCAAATTCAGCGTGGCCGCCCGATGATGGCTTTCCAGATCGAGGCGATGGCGGATTTCTTTGATGTCGACCGCAAGGATCGCGGCAATGGCTGATACGCGCATCGTCGTGGTCATTGGCGGCACCGCAGGCATTGGCCGCGCCATTGCCGAGGGGTTTTCCGGCAAGGGCTGCACCGTTATCGTTGCGGGCCGTGATGCAGAACGCGGCGCCCGTGCCGCCGATGCTTGCCGCGCCGCAGGGGCGCCGGCGGCGGAATTTATTGAAACCGATGTGGCGAACCCGGCCTCGCTGACCGCGCTGGCGGATGCCGTGGTGGCGGGGTTTGGCGCGCCCGATGTGCTGATCAACTGCGCGGGCATCTTGCAAAGCGGCCAGCATGTGCTGGATCAGGATCTGGACGAAGACGAACGGATGTGGCGGATCAATTACCGTGGTACGCTGGTCGGTTGTCAGGTCTTTGGCCGGATCATGGCGGCCAAGGGGCGCGGGGCAATCCTTAATGTCGGGTCGCTCGCGTCTTTTGCGCCGCTGTCGCTGCCGGCCTATACGCCGGGCAAACACGCGGTTTTGGCGCTGACCCAGATACTCGCCGCTGAGCTGGGGCCAAAGGGTGTGCGCGTCAATGCGGTTGCGCCGGGGTACACGCTGTCGGACGGGCTGAAGGCCAAGATCGCTGCGGGCGAACGTAACCCCGATGCGATCAAGGCCACCACCGCGCTGCGCCGTTTTGTTGACCCTGCCGACGTGGCCGCCGCAGCGCTGTTTTTATGCTCGGACCAAGCCTCGTCGATTACCGGGGTGACGCTGCCGGTTGATGCGGGCTGGTTGGTTCAGGCCCCCTATGCCCATTACCTGCAAGGTAACCCAATCCGAAAACCAGAAGGAAAAGAATAATGACTACAATCAACCGCTTTGATTTTGACACGCGTATCCACCACGGTGTGACCCATAACGGCACCCTCTATCTGACCGGCCAAGTGGCCGAGCCGGGCCAATCCGCCGCCGACCAGATGCGCGAGGTTCTGGCCAAGATCGACGATCTTTTGGCCAAGGCGGGCACGGACAAGACGAAAATCCTGCATGTGCAGATGTGGCTGGACGACGTGCGCGACTTTGCCGAGGTTAATACCGTCTGGGATGCCTGGATGCCGATGGAACACGCGCCGGCGCGTTCCTCCGGTCAGGGGCGGATGGCAAAACCGGGCATGTTGGTCGAACTGATCGTCACCGCCGCTGTCTGACCGGGATTGATGATATCCTTGCCTTGGCCGGGCGGCTCTGTCAGAAAATCAGGTATCATTAAGAAAAGATATTATTCATATGCCCAGGGTGCCCAAACGCAAAGCACTGTCCACGGTTGTCGCAGACAGCCTGTTGGCGCAGATTCAGTCCGGCCAGCTTGCGCCCGGCACGCAACTTCCCACCGAGGCAGAGCTCTGCGTGCAGTTTGAGGTCAGCCGCACCGTCATCCGTGAGGCCGTGGCGCGCCTGCGCCATGAGGGGCTGGTGATACCGCAACAGGGGCGCGGCGTTTTCGTCAGCGAGGCGCCGCAGCCCTCGACCTTTTCAATCCCGCAAGAGGCGCTGTCGACCCTGCCCGAAACCATCGCGCTGCTGGAACTGCGGCTTGCCGTCGAGGTCGAGGCCGCCGGGCTTTGCGCCGAAAGACGCACCGCCGAAGACGCCCGCAAGATCCGCGAACTGATGGAACAGGTTGATGCGGGGCCGTCCGATCCGAATGTGGTGCAGATCCATTACGACTATGACTTTCACCTGATGATCGCGACAGGCGCGAAGAACGAATTCATCCACGCTTTTCTGACCTATCTGCGCCCGATCATCACGCCCCGGTTCAGGCTGAGCCATGTCGTTTCAAAAGACGTCATGCCCAGCTATTTCGGGCGGATCCACAGTGAGCATGACGCTGTTGTAACCGCAATCGAACGCCAAGACCCGTTGGCAGCACGCCGTGCCATGCGGATACACCTGCAAAACAGCCTTGAACGGGTCAAGGCTTTGGCGCGCGCATCAGGCATTGCCGATGCAGGGCCAAACGCAAAGGCCACGACCTTCTTTGAAGATCTGATCCGCCGTTGAAAACCTGACAAGGCTGATCGCTTGTCTTACCTTTCCCCTGCGCTATAATGACCCGCAAGTGAGGACGACCTCCCCCGCCTTGGGATGTTTTATCGGGACGACCCGACGTTTCAGAGGGCCCGATGCGCACCACCCCCGACAGAATTCGCCACGCCATCAGTT